>NZ_JBEYFS010000103.1:0-39059 GCF_040634475.1 Streptomyces sp. NPDC007095 | reverse complement strand
TAGGGCATCTGTGGTGTCGTCGAGGTGGACGACGTGACGGCCGTGGGGGCGGCGGGGAGCCGGCGCGGCTGCGGCACCGGGCGCGAGCGGACCGGCCGCGCCGGGTGGTGCTGCTGGTGGACGTGAGCGGCTCGATGGGGCCGTACGCGGACGCGCTGCTGCGGTTCGCGCACGCGGCCCTGCACGGCCCACGCACCGTCGGGGCCGCGCGGGGCACCCGCACGGAGGTCTTCACGATCGGTACCCGGCTGACCCGGGTGACCCGTGAACTGGCGCACCGCGATCCCGACACGGCCATGGCCGCGCTCGCGGCGGCGGTGCCGGACTGGCGTGGCGGCACCCGGCTGGGTGAGATGCTGCGCGGCTTCCTGGACCGGTGGGGGCGGCGTGGCATGGCGCGCGGCGCGGTGGTCGTCCTGCTGTCCGACGGGTGGGAGCGTGGCGATCCGGCCCTGCTCGCGGAGCAGATGCGCCGCCTGCACCGGCTCGCGCACCGGGTGATCTGGGCGAATCCGCGCAAGGCCCGACCCGGTTACGCGCCCCTGGCCGGCGGGATGGCCGCGGCGCTGCCGAGCGTGGACGCGTTCGTCGAGGGACACAGTCCGGCCGCGCTGGAACGGCTGGCGGCGGTGGTGAGAGGAGCGGACTCTTGAGTGGAACGCACCCTGCGGTGAGCGGAGCGAGCGATGCGTGAGATCCTCCCGGCGCTGGACCGGTGGTACGCGGCGGGCTCCCCCTTCGGCCTCGCCACGGTGGTCGCGGTCAGCCGCAGCACGCCCCGGGACCCGGGAGCCGCCATGGCCGTGGGGCCCGGCGACGAGGTCGTGGGCAGCGTGTCCGGCGGCTGCGTCGAAGGGGCGGTCTTCGAGCTGGCCCAGGAGGTGGTGGTTTCCGGCGAGGCCCGCCTGGAGACCTTCGGGTACAGCGACGAGGACGCGTTCGCCGTGGGGCTCACCTGCGGCGGCGAGATCACCCTGCTCATCCGCCGGGTGACGCCCGCCGAGGACCCCTCCTTCGCCGCGGTGGCCGACTCGGTGGCCGCCGGCCGGCCCGTGACGGTGGCGACGGTGATCGAGGGACCGGCACCGCTCGGGGCCACGCTCGCGGTGTGGCCGGACGAGGTGGCCGGTTCGCTGGGCTCCACCGGTCTGGACGTGGCCGTCACCGCCGACGCCCGCGGTGAGCTGGCCCAGGGCGCCACGATCCGGCGGCACTACGGTCCGCACGGCGAGCGCCGCGAGGACGCCGTGACCGTCTTCCTCCATTCCTTCGCACCGCCGCCGCGCATGCTGGTCTTCGGCGCGATCGACTACGCGGCGGCGGTGGCCCGGATCGGGGACTTCCTCGGCTACCGGGTCACGGTGTGCGACGCCCGCCCGGTCTTCGCCACCGCGAAACGGTTCCCGGCGGGTGTGGAGGTCGTCGTTGACTGGCCGCACCGCTATCTGCGGGATACCAGGACCGACGCGCGCACGGTGATCTGCGTCCTGACCCACGACCCGAAGTTCGACGTGCCCCTGCTGGAGGAGGCACTGCGCCGCCCGGCCGCGTACATCGGGGCGATGGGCAGCCGTCGTACCCACGACGACCGCAGGAAACGGCTGATCGACGCCGGTCTGTCGGAGGGCGAGCTGTCCCGGCTGCGCTCGCCGGTCGGGCTCGACCTCGGGGCCCGTACACCGGAGGAGGTGGCCGTGTCCGTCGCCGCGGAGATCGTCGCACTGCGGTGGGGCGGCAGTGGGGCGCCGCTGACGGCGACGGGCGGGGCGATCCATCCCGGTCCCGTCGCTACGCCTGCCGGACCCGTCGATACCCCTGGAGGAGAGCAGCATGGAACTTCATCATGAGTTCACCGTCCCCGTTCCCGTCGACGACGCCTGGCGGGCGCTCCTCGACGTCGAACGGATCGCCCCGTGCATGCCGGGCGCGACGGTGGACGACTACGACGGGAAGACCGTGACCGGTTCGGTGAAGGTCAAGGTGGGACCCATCACGGTGACGTACCGGGGCACCGCCGTCTTCGAGGAACAGGACGAGTCCGCGCACCGGATGGTACTGATCGCGAACGGCAAGGAGACCCGCGGCCAGGGCACGGCACGGGCCACGGTCACGGGCACGCTCGCCGAACGCGACGGCGGCACGGCGGTGTCGGTGCGGACCGATCTGACCGTCACGGGGCGTCCGGCGCAGTTCGGTCGCGGCGTCATGGCGGAGGTGGGCGACAAGCTGGTCGGGCAGTTCGCGGAGTGTCTGGCGCGGCGCCTCGAAGAACCGACCGAACGGACCGAGCCCCCGGAGCCGGTCGAACCATTCCAATCGGCGCAGCCGGTCCAACCGGTGCAGCCGGTCCAACCGGCCGAGCCGATCGACCTGTTGCGGACCGCCGGGCCTCCGGTCGCCAAGCGCGTGGCGGTCGCGGTGGCCACCGTCGTACTGGCGCTGGTCTTCGTGCGCATACGACGGCACCGGCACGCCTGAGTGCCTCAGTCGGGGTCGACGCGGTGCAGGGTCACGTCGGTCAGCTGTCCGTCGGTCACGATCGCGGTCATGTACGTGTGGTGCGGCTGGCGGCGGCGGTCGGTCGGGGAACCCGGGTTGAGCAGGCGCAGGCCCGTCCCGGTGGTGGTGTCCCAGGGGATGTGGCTGTGCCCGAAGACCAGGACGTCGAGGTCGGGGTAGCGCTCGGCGCAGCGCCGCTCGCGGCCCTGGGCGGCACCGGTCTCGTGGACGACGCCGAGGCGCAGACCGTCGAGGTCGACGCGGGCGACCTCGGGGAGGCGGGCGCGCAGGGCGGGGCCGTCGTTGTTGCCGTACACCCCGACGAGCCTGCGCGCCCGCTCCTCCAGCAGATCGAGGGTGGCGGTGTCCACCCAGTCGCCCGCGTGGACGACGACGTCGGCGTGCGGGAGTTCGGCCATCAGCCGCGGCGGCAGTGCCTTGGCCCGCTGGGGCAGGTGGGTGTCGGACATCAGGAGCAGACGCACGGCACCCACCCTAGGAGCGCGGTCGTGTCACCGCGAGGAGTGCGGTCGTGCCGGCGGGAGGAGTGCGGTCGTGTCAGCGCGCGGCGGCCGAGAACATGGACTTCCATGATCGGTTCCGTTTGAAAGGCAACTCGAACACCTTGGCGAACAGCCACGCTCCCAGCACCGAGGCGGGCAGTGCCACTGCCAGCGTGAACCAGAACGCGGGGAGACCGGGCGATACGAAATGTGGGGCCATCTTTCGGCAGACGATCATGACGATCGGCAGGTGAACCAGGTAGAGGCTGTAGGAGAAGTCGCCGAGGCCGCGCATGAGGCGCGTGGCCAGGAGCCGCATGAGGAAGGCGGGCCTGCCGGTGGCAACCGCCGCGATCATCATGGTCATGGCGGGCGCCACGGCGAGATCGATCCAGAAATAGTGGTCCACCGTCCACACCGACCCCTTGATGACGACAAGGGCCACGACCGGCAGGACGGCCGGAGCGGCGAGCCAGTGCCACGGCAGACGCCGGAACTTCTCCGGCGCGACGACGATCCCCGCGCCCACCAGTCCTGCGACGAACACAGGGGCGAGGTTCGGGGTCAGCCAGTTCACGCCTTCCACCGGGGACGCGTTCGGCGCCAGCAGGCCGCGGGCGACGACCAGGAGCGTCACGCCCGCGACCAGGACGACCGCGCCCAGCCGCCGTCGGACGAGAAGGAGGAGCGGAAAGACGAGATAGAGCTCCGCCTCCACGCCGATCGACCAGAAGGCCCCGTTCGGCGTGGGAGCCGTGAACATGTCCTGGACCACGAAGCCGTACACCAGAACCGATGTGCCGGTCGGAGGTCCGAAGTGCGAGGCGGGCACCACGAACCAGGCGACCACCAGGCTCAACGCGAGTGCCGCCCAGTAGGGAGGCAGGATGCGCCACGCGCGCCGCCGCAGGAACCGAGAAACGCCGCCCAGTTGCCAACCGTTGCGCGCCGGCGAGATGGCCAGGGAGAAACCGGACAGCACCAGGAAGAAGACCACGGCGAGACGCCCGTACATCAGCCAGCCCAGCCAGGCGGGACCCGAGTTCTCGGGAAAGCCAGGCATGGTCAGAAGCCGGCAGTGAAAGAGCAACACGTACAGCGCGGCCAGACCGCGGAGCCCGTCAAGGCCCAGCACCTGGTCGCGGCCACGCGTTTCGGGCCGCTCCAGTGGTGGAGAGACGGTGAGTGGGGTTCCCATACTCTTTCTCACGTGTCGTCCCCGGCCGATGTTCAACTACCGTCCGATCACCGGCCTGTACGCCCCGGAATCGATGAGCTGGAGCAGCCGACCGGGCCGGGCCGCTCAGGTCAGCGTATCGGCGGAGGACCCGGCCGGGTCTACGAGAGTCCGCGCCAGCCGCCGTATCTCCGCCACGTCCAACGCCGGGTTCGCGGCTGCCGGATGAGCCAGTTCCTCGTCGTCGAGGAGTTCCGTCAGCCGGGGCCGCGGGAGGTTCGGGTGGCGGCCCGCCGCGGCCCGTACGGCGGGGTCCGGGTCCCTGGTGAGGCGTTCCACGACGGCCGGCACGGTCTCGGGGTCGCGCGCGGCCAGGACTCTGACCTCGGGGTCCTCGTGGTCGGCGAAGGCGGCCAGTTGGGCGGTCGGAAAGTTCGGCCGGGTGGCGAGGTGTGAGCGCTCGGGACCGGTGTACTCCAGGAAACTGCGCAGCAGCAGGGCCGCGGGGGCGTCGGGATGGTTCTGGGCGAGCGTGACGCGTACGCCGAGGTCTTCGTCGTCGGCCAGGCGTGCCACGAGGTCCGGCGGGAGCGAGTGGACCCCGGCCGCCCTCCTGCGCAGCACCGGGTGGGCGGACAGGGCGTCCCGGCGGACGCTCTCGGGGTCCCGTGGCACCGACGGTGCGGGCCGGTGGCGGAAACCGCAGTCCATGGGCACCTCGTAGTCGATCGCGGCCCGCTCCGCCTCGCTCAGCGCCGGGTGCACGGACACCGCGAGCCGCACCTTGGGGTCGGGGTCCACGGCGAGCGCACGGCGTTCGGCGGGTCCGAGGTCGGCGCGGTACGCGATGTGCTCCCGTACGTCCGGATCCGGATCGGAGGCCAGGAGGGCCACCACATCGGCGGGGAGGCTGGGGTTGCAGGCGATCATCACCCGCTCGTTCTCCCCGGCCGGAGTGGTCAGGACGCTGTCCACGACGGCTCTGGTGAGGGGCCGGTTGCACAGTATGCCGGTGCGGGCATGGCAGGGCTTGGCGGGCAGTGCGCTCTCCACCCAGGCCGGATCCTCGTTGCGTGTACGCAGCAACGCCCCGTCCCGGACGCCCACGTCGGGGTCCGCCAGCAGCGCGGCCCGCGCGTCGGCGGGCAGCCACTCCCACGCGCCGACCCCCCAGCGGCGGACCTTCGCGTCCTGGTGCGTGTGCATGGTCCGGAGCAGTTCGTCGGAGATCTGCCGGTAGAAGGAACCGGAGAGTTCGTCGTTCCCGTACGTCCTGATCATGTGGACGAGGGCCTCGTCGGGCAGTGGCTCGGGCCGGACCTGGAAAGGCATCCGGGGCCCATCGGCGAGGTGGGCGCGGACGAACCACTCCGGATCGTCGATCAGTCGTACCCGCTGGGCCGGATCGACGTGAGGATTGCGGGCGAAGAAGCTGCGGGTGTAGGTGTCGGGGTGCTCGATCACCGCGTCCACGACGGCGTCGGGCAGGACCCGGTCCCGGCACAGCACCATCCGTACCGCCGCCGGACCGTCGGCGAGAAGCCGCAGCAGGACGTCCTGCGGCGTGGACGGGTTGAGCGCCAGCCCGGCCAGCCGCCGCGCGGGCAGGTCTGCTTCCTCCCATATCCGCTCAGGCGTCTTCACCATGCGCAGTGACCCCCCGTGTGCAGACCGGCCCCCACCCCCAGGAGCACCTGGTGCCCGACCCTATCCCCCTCAGTCCAGCGGGATTTCGCTCCACACCTGTTTGCCGCCGCTGACCGGCACGGTGCCCCAGACGGCCGACATGGCCTCGACGAGCAGGATGCCTCGGCCTCCGGTGGCCTCCCAGCCGATGCTGGTGGGCTTGATGGGCGAACGGGGTGAGGTGTCGGCGACGGAGATCCGCAGGCGGTGGTTGATGAGGGTGATGTCGAGTCTGACCTGCCCGTCAGTGTGTACGAGGGCGTTGGTGACGAGTTCGGAGACGACAAGGAGCGCGCCGTCCATCCTGTCGTCGGGCACGCCCCAGGCGCGCAGGGTGCGCCGGGTGAAGCGGCGGGCGTGCCGGACCGCCTCCGGGACGCGCCACACCGTCCAGCTCTCCCGCAGCGGGCGGGTCTCCAGACCGTCGTAGCGCATCAGGAGGAGGGCCACGTCGTCGCTGCGGTTGGCGCCCGTGAGCAGTCCGTCGGCCACCACTCCGAGGTGGGCGGGGTCGGACGCGGTCAGTTCGCCGGCCAGCCGGTTCAGCCCGTCCTCGATGTCGACCTCGGCGGACTCGACGAGACCGTCCGTGGTCAGGGCCAGGACCGTGCCGAGCTGGAGTCGCAGCGGGCTCATCGGGAAGTCGGCCTGGGTGACGACGCCCAGTGGTGGTCCGCCCTCGGACATGGTGACCTCCGTTGTGCCGTCCGGGTGGCGCAGCACGGGCGGGTGGTGCCCGGCGCGTACGCACCAGGCGGTGCCCTCCTCCAGGTCCACATCGACGTAGCAGCAGGTGACGAAGAGGTCGGTCTCCAGGTCCATGAGGAGTCGGTTGGCGTGCTGCACGACGACGTCCGGGGGGTGGCCCTCGACGGCGTACGCGCGCAGGGCCGTGCGCATCTGGCCCATCAGGGTGGCCGCCTGGGCGTTGTGGCCCTGGACGTCGCCGATGACGAGGGCGACGTGGTTGTCGGGCAGCGGGATGACGTCGTACCAGTCGCCGCCGACCTCCAGGCCCGCCGTGGTGGGCAGATAGCGGGCGACGGCGACCGCGCCGGGGATCCGGGGCAGGCGCCGCGGCAGCAGGGAGCGCTGGAGCATGCCGACCAGCTCGTGCTCGGCGTCGAAGGCGCGGGCGCGTGTCAGGGCCTGGCCCGCGAGGCCCGCGGACGCGGTGAGCAGCGCGCGCTCGTCGGGGCCGAACTCGTGCGGGTCGTCCCAGCCGATCAGACAGGCACCCGCCATCCGGCCGCCCGCGGGCAGCGGCAGGATGGCGAGACCGCCGGGACCGACGTCGGCGAGCGCCGGTTCCAGGGGTGCTCCGGCGGGCCAGACGGCTGGGCGCCCCTCGATGAGGGCCGCCTCCAGCGTGGGCATGGCGCGTACCGGCGCGTCGGGCCATTCCGAGCGCCATTCGGAGCGCCACACCTCGGGCCAGGCGTCCGGTTCGGGAGGGTCGAGGAGGGTGACGACGAGACGGTCGCCCTCGAGTTCGGCGAGGGCGATCCGGTCGGCCCGCAGGGGGCCCCGCAGCGCGGCCACCACGGCTCGGCCGACGTCACGGACGGTGCCCGCGGTGGCGAGGGCCGCGGCGAGCCGCTGGACGCGGGCCACGTCGCTGACACCGGAGCGCAGCTTGGAGGCGTCGGCGACGGTTCCCACGAGGTGTGCCGGACGCCCCTCTCCGCCGGGCACGAGACGGCCGCGCAGCCGCAGCCACTTCGGCTCTCCGGAGGGCTGGAGGATGCGGAACTCCAGCTCGCGGTCGCCGATGGACATGTGGTCCGCCTCCACCACGGACATCAGCGTGGGCAGGTCCTCGGGGACGGTCATCGACAGCAGGCTCTCGACCTTGCCGTCGAACTCGGCCGGGTCGAGGCCGAACAGCTCCAGCATCTCGGCGTCGACCTCGAGGTGTCCGGTGTCCATGGCGAGGTCGAACGAGCTGGTGGGCCGGGCGGCGGTGGCGCGCGGTGAGCCGGGCGGTGAGCCGGGCGCGGGGCAGACGGCGGCCTCGGCGATCAGGCCGAGGCACTCCCGGTCCTCCTCGTCGAAGCCGCCCGGGCGCTCGCCGGCCGCCACGAGGCAGCCGCCGTCCGGCAGCGGCAGGAGGGCCAGCCAGAAGTCCTGGGACGGCAGCCTGCGGGCGTCGGCGCAGCGGGCGATCTCCGCCGGACCGAGCCACAGCGGTCGGCCCGAGCGGTACGCCTCCACCGCCGGGGAGCCGCCGGTGAGGGCATAGCTGTCGCGCAGGCCGTAGAGCGTCCTGGGGACGCCTGCCGACTCGGACAGGTACAACTCGTCGCCGCTCTCGGTGGGCGAGTACACCGCGACGACGGACGCGCCCGCGAAGACGAGTGCCTGTTCGAGAACGCGGCGCTGTCGCTCGCGCGGGTCCAGGTCCGGGGTGGGCGTCTTGAGGGCAAGTTCGGCACGCAGCGTCCTCTTTCCGCGTTCCGCAGCGCCCTCACTGACCACGTCCGCAATTACAGCGCTTCCGGGGCGCTCGCGCAGCCCCTGTGACCGTTCCGGGGCCGTCGGGCCTGCGGCGGAGCCGGAAGCGGCACTCTGTGCCGCGCGTGGCGCTCGCCGTGCGGGAAGGGCCGTCACGAGGGAGCCTTGATCCCTGAGTCCCGTCGCACGGCCCTGCGAGGAGGTGGTCGGCGTGTCCGACTGGCAGGGGTCCGAGCAGGCGCCGGCGGGTCGGCCGATGCCGGTCGGACGGCCGCTGCTGTCGCTGACACTGGCCTCGATGATGGAGGAGGCCCACGCCCACTCCGGGGCGGTGTACCTGCTGACGCCGGGTGAATCCGTGCTGGAGATGGCGGTCATGGCGGGCATGCCCAGGTCGTTCGCGGCGCCGTGGGAGCGGGTGGGGCTCAATGCGCCGATCCCGGTCGCCGTGGCGGTGCGCGAGCGGCGGCTGGTATGGGTCGGCGGTGAGGAGGAGATGGCCCGCCGCTTCCCGCGGATCGCCATGGTCCTGCCGTACCCCTTCGCGCTGGCCGCCCTCCCCGTGGCGACCGCGGGCACCGTGTACGGCGCCGTTTTCGTCACCTGGCCCGGCTCGCATCCGCCGGACCTCTCCGACCGGGAACGCGACCATCTCACCGCGTCCTGCGCCCGGCTCGCGCTGCGTCTGGAGCGGGCGACGGCGGAGCGGCGTCCGGTCCATCCCGAGCCGGATCTGCTGGGGTCGTCCGCGGCTCCGGCCACCGGCGTGCTCGGCACGGTGGAGGCGGCGCGGATGGTGGCGCGGTTGCCGTACGGGATGTGCGCGCTGGATCTGAACGGCCGGATCAGCTTCGCCAACGCCGCGACGGCCGACATGCTCGGTGTCCCGGTCAGCGGGCTGCTGGGCACCCAGCTGTGGGCGTCGGTGCCCTGGCTCAACGACCCCGTTTACGAGGATCGTTACCGGGCCGCGCTGATCAGCCAGCACGTGACGTCGTTCGTGGCGCTGCGGCCGCCCGGCGACTGGCTGTCGTTCCGGCTCTATCCGAGTACGACCGGACTGAGCGTGCGCATCTCCCGGGCCCGGTCGGTGGCCGAGATGGGGCGCGTCGAATCGCGGTACGGGGACGACAACACCACCCCGCGCCTGGTGACCATCTCCCAGGTGCTGAGCCTGGCCGGCGCGCTCACCCAGGCGGCAGGCGTCGACGATGTGGTGCAGCTGGTGGCGGACGAGATCGCGCCGGCCGTCGGCAGCAAGGCCCTGGCCGTCCTCGGCTCGCGATCCGGCCGGATGCACGTGCTCGGCCACCGGGGTTACGCGGACCCGCACATCTTGGAACGCTGGCACGGGGTGCCGCTGAGCGCGCAGACCCCGGGCACCCAGGCCCTGAAGACCGGGTTGCCGGCGTTCTTCGACTCCCGTCAGCAGCTGGAGCGCCTCTACCCGGACCGCTGCGCGACACCCGACGGCATGGAGGCGTGGGCGTATCTGCCGCTGATCGCGTCCGGACGGCCGGTGGGCACCTGCGTCCTCGGGTACGCGGAACCGCACACCTTCCCGGCGGACGAGCGTGCCGTGCTGACCAGCCTCTGCGGTCTGATCGCGCAGGCTCTGGAGCGGGCCATGCTCTACGACGCCAAGCTGCAGTTGGCGCACGGTCTGCAGGCCGCGCTGTTGCCTCACTCGTTGCCTTCACTGCCCTCGATGGAGGCGGCCGCGCGTTATCTCCCGGCCACCCAGGGGATGGAGATCGGCGGGGACTTCTACGACCTGGTGCCCTCGGACGGTCTGGCCGCCGCGGTCATCGGTGACGTGCAGGGGCACAACGTGACGGCGGCGGCCCTGATGGGACAGATCCGCACGGCCGTACGGGCGTACACGACCGTCGGTCAGCCGCCGGAGGAGGTCATGCGCAGCACCAACCGGCTGCTGATCGACCTGGGGGCCGAGCTGTTCGCGAGCTGTCTCTATCTGCGTCTCGACCCGGCGCGCGAGGTGGCCGTCATGTCGCGCGCGGGTCATCCGCCCCCGCTGCTGCTGCGGCCGGACGGGCGGGTGCGGGTGCTCGATCTGGCCGGTGGGCCACTGCTGGGGATCGACGCGGCCGCCACATATCCGACGACCGAGGTGCCGCTCGTCCCCGGTTCGGTCCTCGCCCTGTACACCGACGGTCTGATCGAGTCGCCCGGCGTGGACATCGAGGACGCCCTGGCCGACCTCGGTCGGAAACTCGCCGAGGGCGGTGACCTGTCGCTGAACGCGCTGGCCGACAGTCTCGTCGAGCAGAGCGGGGCGGTGACGCAGGAGCGGCTCGACGATGTGGCGCTGCTTCTGCTGCGGGCGCGTCCGCACGACTGAGCGGTACCGGAACCCCGCGAGGTCCGGCCCTCTCATGAGCGGCGGGGAGAACGCGGTGGGGTCCGGCCCTCCCGCCGGAGGGCCGGACCCTTCCACTGCCGACCGGGCCGTGGTGGCGCGGCCGGGTCAGTGGCTCGTGGTCACCGGTGTCACGGGGTGCTGGTCACCAGGCCGGAGCCGGCGTCCATACCGGTGCTGGACTGGTCGCTGCCGGTCCCGGACTGGTCGCCCGCCGCCGGGTCCGTGGCCGCGGGGTCGGTCGCCGCGGCGCTCGCGTCGCCGGCACCCGCGGCGCCACCCGCGCCGAGCGTCGCGCCCGTCGCCTGGAGGGCGGCGGTCACGGGCTGGAAGAAGGTCTCGCCGCCGGCGGTGCAGTCGCCGCTGCCGCCGGAGGTCAGGCCGATCGCGCTGCCGTCCGCGGTGAACAGGGAGCCGCCGCTGTCGCCCGCCTCGGCGCAGACGTCGGTCTGTATGAGACCGGTGACGGTGTCGACACCGCCGGGAACGGTTTCACTCTGGAAGTTGACGGTGGCGTCGAGACCGGTGACCGAGCCGTCGTGCAGACCGGTGGTGCTGCCCATCCGGAGAACCTGCTGACCGACCGTGGCGTCCGCCGCCTGGGTGATCTGGACGGTCTTGCCGTTGCCTTCGTTCACCTCGCTCGCCGTCTGGGTGGCGGGGTCGTCGTACTTCACGAGGGAGAAGTCGCCTGCACCGGGGAAGGTGGCCTGGTCGACGGTCGCGATCGGCTGCCCGTTCTGCGAGTCCGACCACTGCTTGGCCGCGACACCGCAGTGCCCGGCGGTCAGGAAGGCGGGGGCGCCGTCGCTCGCTGTGACGTTGAAGCCGAGGGAACAACGGACGCCGCCGGCGTCCGTCTGGGCGAAGATCGCGTCACCGCCCGACACGAACGTCTTGAACGAACCGGCGGACTTCTTGACCGTGGCCACGCCGGAGCCGAGCGAGTCGACGGTCGACGTCAGCTTGGTCCACTTCGCACCCGTGACTGTGCTGTCGGCGGTGACCTGGACCTGGTTCGTCTTGGGGTCGATCGACCAGGCGGTGCCGGGGATGGTCGCGTCGGACTTCAGTGTCTTGGCAGCCGTCTTAAGCGTGGACAGGCTGTTGTTGACGCTGCGGGGAACAGCGCCGGCCTTCTCGACGGTGTTGACGACATTGCTGTTGTTGCCGACGACATTGATGATGACCTGCTGCTTCGAGGCGTCCCAGTACGCGCCGCCGAAGGCGTCACCGAGCTGGGAGGCGATGAGCGAGGCCAGGTTCGAGGCGTCCGCGGACTTCAGCGTCTTGGGAGCGGCGTCCTTCGCGTCGGTCTGCGAGGCGTTGGCGTGGGGCAGCAGCAGGGCCGCCGCTCCGAGCGCCGCGACGCCTCCGACAGCGATGGCGGCCTTGCGCTTGGGAATCCTTTTGTGACTCAACTCTTTGACCTCCTGGGGACGGGGTCGAGGCCACCGTCCGGCGGCTGACTAGGGGGCGCCTGGATGCCTGTTGATACGCGTGAGCCGCGCGGGCTGTTCAACTGTGTTTAAAAAAGAGCTGAGTTGGCTCGGCCAAACGCCTGAAATACGAGCAATCGGGCCCTTACACCGAGTGAGCACAGAGCAGTGCCGCGCGAGCACCGCCCGCGCACCGCCGGGCCGAGCACGGGGCACCGACCGGACTGGATCGACACTTTCCGCTACCGACCGGTAACGGTCCGTCCTTCGGCCGGAACGGAATCCCGGCTTCAGGGAATCTGCACATCGAATACGCAGGCGCGTCACGGCGGACAGCGGATCTGCACACTCGCGCGCCCCCCTCCGCGCCATTGCGGTGGGACTGTCCCTTTCGAGAGCGGGGCGACAAGCGCGGGGACGGAACAATGCCGTGCAGCATGTGAAGAACTGACTGCCGAGACGTGCGCACACCTGCACGGTTGAGCCCCGGCCGTGCTCAAGTTCGCAGGTGAGAGCCCCGGTTGATTGGATGCGCGCGCCACGAGCGTGCTTTGATCCGTTGCACCGCGGAGGTCGCAGCCAGGCATCCGGGAACGGGCGCCGCACAGCGCCCGGAATCGGGTGCCGCACCCCCGCGGTGGCGGCCGTCATCTGTCCCCAGAGGGGGGCCGCTCTCCCCCTTATGAATATCCATACGAAGGGAAGTTCCCTCATGAACTCCACCCCCCAGGTTGCCACCGCCGAGATCTCGGACGCCGACCTCGACAACGTCTCCGGCGGCCTGTCGCTGAACGCCGTTGGCACCGTGACCGGCCTGGTCGACGGTGTTGCCCCGGTCTCCGGCCTGGTGAACACGGTCGTCGGCACCGTCGAGGGTGTCACCGGTCTGAACACCGCCCCGGTCACGGGCCTGGTCGCCGGTCTCTGATCGCGTTTCAGTGCCGTTGAGTCCCGGAACCACTCCCCGGTTCCGGGACTTCTCGGATGCCGTAAACCTCTCGAACAGGTGAGGGAAGTCCCGTGCAGTTCCGCCAACAGGCCCTCGCCAAGCTGCAGTCGCCCGAAGAGCTCGACCTTCCGGTGCGCTTCGCCCGCCCCCAGGGCTGGCTCGCCCTGTCCGTGACGGTGGTCGTCATGGCGGCGGCGTCCGTCTGGGCCGTGACGGGCACGGTGGCGTCCACCGTGAGCGCGCCCGCCGTCCTCACCCACGGCGAGGGCAGTTACATCCTGCAGAGCCCCGTCGCGGGACAGGTCACCGAGGTCGTCGCCCAGGAGGGCGAACGGCTGCCCGCGAACGCGCCCGTGCTCAAGGTCCGTACGGCCCAGGGCGGTACGACCGTCGTCCGCACGGTCGCCGCCGGCCGCGTCACCGCGCTCGCCGCCACCATCGGCGCGATCATTTCGACCGGTGCGAACGTCGCAGCCGTGGAGAAGGTCGCCCACACCGACGATCCGCTCTACGCGACGGTGTACGTCCCCGCCGAGAGCGCCGCCACCATCCCCGCGAACGCCGCGGTCGACCTCACCGTCCAGTCGGTGCCGACCCAGCAGTACGGGGTGCTGCGCGGCCATGTGAAGGCGGTCGGCCGGAGCGTGCAGACCCCCCAGCAGATCTCCTCCTTCCTCGGCGACAGCCAACTCGGCGAACAGTTCACCAAGAAGGGCAGGCCGGTGGCCGTCCTGGTCCGCCTCGACCACTCCGCCGCGACGAAGAGCGGTCTGAAGTGGTCCTCGGCGGACGGGCCGCCGTTCGCGCTCACCTCCATGACCCTGGCCACGGGTTCGATCCGCCTGGCCGATCAGCGCCCCGTCGATTGGCTCCTGCCGTGACCACCGCACCAGACACCCGGAGCAGACGCCGCACCGCGCCGCCCAAGCGCACGGTCCCCAAGGCGAAGGGGAAGACGGTCCGTACCCCCACCGTCCTCCAGATGGAGGCCGTGGAGTGCGGCGCCGCCTCCCTCTCGATGGTGCTCGGCCACTACGGCCGGCACATCCCCCTCGAAGAGCTGCGCATCGCGTGCGGTGTCTCCCGGGACGGCTCGCGCGCCAGCAACCTGCTGAAGGCGGCGCGCAGTTACGGCCTCACGGCCAAGGGCATGCAGATGGACATGGCCGCGCTCGCCGAGGTGAAGGCGCCCGCGATCCTGTTCTGGGAGTTCAACCACTACGTCGTCTACGACGGCATGGGCCGCCGTTTCGGACGGCGCGGCGTGCACATCAACGACCCCGGCAAGGGCCGCCGTTTCGTGCCGATGGAGGACTTCGACACCAGCTTCACGGGTGTGGTGCTGGTCATGGAGCCGGGGCCCGACTTCCGCAAGGGCGGCCGCAAGCCGGGCGTCCTGGGTGCCATGCCGGCCCGGCTGCGCGGCACCTCGGGCACGATGCCCGCGGCCGTGCTGGCGAGCCTGCTGCTGGTCGCGGTCGGGGCGGCGGTGCCCGCGCTGAGCCGGACGTACATCGACACGTATCTGATCGGCGGCCGGACCTCGCTGCTGGGCGTGCTGTTCACGTCGATGGGCGCCTGTGTGGCGCTGACCGTCGTACTGACCTGGCTGCAACAGGCGAACCTGCTGCACGGCCGGATCATCTCCTCCACCCTCTCCAGCGCCCGCTTCCTGCGCCATCTGCTGCGGCTGCCCGTCACCTTCTTCTCCCAGCGCAGCCCGGCCGACCTGGTGCAGCGGCTCCAGTCGAACGACGCGGTGGCCGAGACCCTGGCCCGCGACCTCGCGGCAGCCGGCGTGGACGCGATCGTGGTCGTCCTGTACGCGGTGCTCCTCTACACCTACGACCCGCAGCTCACTGCCGTGGGCATCGGTGTCGCGCTGCTCAACGTGGTCGCGATGCGCGTGGTGATCCGGCTGCGCGCGACCCGCACGGCGAAGCTGCGCGCCGACAACGCGCGCCTCACCAACACCGCCTACACCGGCCTCCAGTTGATCGAGACGATGAAGGCGACCGGCGGGGAGGACGGCTACTTCCGCAAGTGGGCAGGCCAGCACGCGACCACCCTGGAGGAGCAGCAACGCCTCGGGGTGCCGAGCGCCTGGCTGGGCGTGGTCGCACCGACACTCGCGACGCTCAACTCCGCGCTGATCCTGTGGATCGGCGGTCTGCGGGCGGTCGAGGGGCACATCTCCGTCGGTCTGCTCGTCGCCTTCCAGGCCCTGGTCACCCGCTTCACCGCGCCCCTCACCCGGCTCAACGGCGTCGCGGGCCGTATTCAGGACTTCGCCGCCGACGTGGCCCGGCTCAAGGACGTCGAGAACTTCCAGACCGACCCGCTCTACGCGCGCTCCGGCAGCGGCGAGTCCACCCGCCGGCTCCAGGGCCATGTCGAGCTGGAGAACATCACGTTCGGCTACAGCCCGCTCGACAAACCCCTGCTCACCGGCTTCTCACTGACGGTCGGCCCGGGCCAGCAGGTGGCCCTGGTCGGCGGCTCGGGCAGCGGCAAGTCCACGGTCTCCAGGCTCATTTCGGGCTTGTACGCCCCGTGGGAGGGCACGATCCGCATCGACGGACAGCGACTGGAGGACATCCCGCGCGGCGCGCTCGCCGCCTCCGTCTCCTTCGTCGACCAGGACGTGTTCCTCTTCGAGGGGACGGTCCGTGACAACGTGGCCCTGTGGGATCCGTCCATCCCCGACGAGGCCGTGGTCGCGGCGCTGGAGGACGCGGCGCTGTACGACGTCGTCACGCGCCGCCCCGGTGGCATCCACAGCCGGGTCGAGCAGGACGGCCGCAACTTCTCCGGTGGCCAGCGTCAACGCCTGGAGATCGCAAGGGCGCTGGTGCGCCGGCCCAGCATCCTGGTCCTCGACGAGGTGACCAGCGCGCTGGACGCCGAGACCGAGCAGACCGTCATCGACAACCTGCGCAAGCGCGGCTGCGCCTGTGTGGTGATCGCGCACCGGCTCAGCACCGTGCGCGACAGCGACGAGATCGTGGTGCTCCAGCACGGCACGATCGTGGAACGCGGGCGGCACGACGCCCTGGTGGCGGCCGGCGGTCCGTACGCCGAGCTGGTCAAGGAGCGATGAGATGACCACGGTTCACGAGGGCGCACGCGAAGGAGACCTCGTCCTCGGCGCGCTCGGCGGCATGGGTACGCCGGTCGACTGCACCGGTCTCGGCCGCCTCGATCTGGAAGGACCGCAGGTCCTCTGGCTGGTGGCGGCGGGCGCCATGGACCTGTTCGCGGTGGACGCCGTCGAGCAGGGCCACTGGCACCACCTCGGCCGCCTCGAAGCGGGCTCCCTGCTGCTCGGCCCGGTCGCCGGCCCGCAACACACCCTCGTGGGGCGGCCGTTGCGGGACTGTGTGGTGCGCCGGATCGTGCTGCGCGAGCTGTACCAGCCCGTGGACACCCAGACCTGGTCCTACGACGAGTACGGCAATCCCCAGTACGTGCCGCCGACGTCGAGCCCGCTGGAGTACGCCCTCGCCCTCGGCGTCGGCCGCAGCCTCTCCATTCTCTTCCAGGCGCCCATGGCCACGGAGAACGCCGCCGCGCTCACCGACGACGACGTCTTCTGGATGCAGGTGCCGCCCGGGAGTGTCCAGTACGGCTCGCTGTACGGCGCCGAGGCGGCGGCCGATCTGCTGATGGACTCCGGTGTCTGGCAGGGCATGGTCGACCAGCAGTACCGGCTGCTGTCCACCCTCGACCGCTGGATCGAGCAGCTGGAGGCCAGCCACGAGGACCGTACGGCGGCGGGCATCAAGGCGGGCGAGGCCGTCCGCGCCCAGGCCGACCGGACCCTGCTGGCGTCGATCGGCAAGCAGTCGAAGCGCCCGACGACGGCGGACGCGGATGCCACGTACGCGGCCTGCAAGCTGGTCGCCCACGCGTCCGGGATCACGCTCGCCGAGCCCGCGCAGAGCGGCACGGAGAGCGACCGGCTCGACCCGGTGGAGCGGATCGCGCTCGCCTCGCGCGTCCGCACCCGTGCCGTACGCCTCGACGGGCGCTGGTGGCGCGACAACATCGGCCCGCTGGTGGGCCACCGTGCCGTGTCGGGCTCCCCGGTCGCGCTGCTGTGGCGGCACGGCGGATACGTGGCCGTACAGCCGTCGTCGGGCCGGGAGACCCCGGTCGAGAAGGCCAACGCGCCGGAGTTCGAGCCACGGGCCGTGATGTTCTACCGTCCACTGCCCGAGCGGAAGATGAGCCCGCTGCGGCTGCTGCGCTTCTGTCTGCAGGGCACGGGTGGCGATCTGCGCAACCTCGCGATCAGCGGTCTCGTCACCGTCGCGATCGGCGCGCTGGTGCCGATCGCCACCGGCAAGGTGCTCGGCGAGTACGTGCCCAAGGCCCAGCACGGTCTGATCGTGCAGGTCTGTCTGGCCATCATGGTCACCAGCATCGTGTCGGCGGCGTTCATGCTGCTGCAGAACCTCACGCTGCTGCGTATGGAGGGGCGGATCGAGGCGACGCTCCAACCTGCCGTGTGGGACCGGCTGCTGAGGCTGCCGACGAAGTTCTTCACGTCCCGCTCGACGGGTGAGCTGGCCAGCGCCGCCATGGGCATCAGCGCGATCCGCCGCCTCCTCGCGGGTGTGGGGCCGACGCTCGCGCAGGCGGGCACGGTCGGCGCGATGAACCTGGGGTTGCTCCTTTGGTACAGCGTGCCCATGGCGCTGGCCGCGATCGGCATGCTCGTCGTCATCGCGGCCGCGTTCCTCGGGCTCGGTCTGTGGCAGGTGCGCTGGCAGCGCCGCCTGGTCGTGCTCAGCAACAAGCTGAACAACCAGGCGTTCCAGACCCTGCGCGGCCTTCCCAAGCTGCGGGTCGCGGCGGCCGAGAACTACGCGTACGCCGCCTGGGCGGGCGAGTTCGCGCGCAGCCGTGAGCTCCAGCAGAAGGTCGGCCGCATCAAGAACCTCACGACGGTGATGGGCGCGGTGTATCTGCCGCTGTGCTCGCTGCTGATGTTCATGCTGCTCGCGGGTCCGGCGCGCGGCTCGCTGTCCGCCGCCGACTTCCTGACCTTCAACACGTCGATGACGATGCTGCTGACCTCGGTCACCCAGGTGACCGGCGCGTTCGTGTCGGCGGCGGCCGCGCTGCCGATGTTCGAGGAGATCAAGCCGGTGCTCGACGCCACGCCGGAGGTGCGGGTCGCGAGCACCCGCCCCGGTGTGCTGTCCGGCGCGATCGAGGCCCGGCGGCTGTCCTTCCGCTACGCCGACGACGGCCCGCTCGTCCTGGACGACGTGTCGTTCGACATCAAGCCCGGCGAGTTCGTGGCGATCGTCGGCCCCAGCGGCTGCGGAAAGTCCACGCTGCTGCGGCTGCTGATCGGCTTCGACAAGCCGGTCTCGGGCAGTGTGCTCTACGACGGCCAGGATCTGGGGGCGCTCGACCAGTCCGCCGTACGCCGTCAGTGCGGTGTGGTGCTCCAGCACGCGCAACCGTTCACCGGCTCGATCCTGGACTGCATCTGCGGCACCGAGCCGTACACGCCCGAAGAGGCGATGGCGGCGGCCGAGATGGCGGGCCTGGCCGAGGACATCAGGCGGATGCCGATGGGGCTGCACACCATCGTCTCCGGCAGCGGGGCGATCTCCGGCGGCCAGCGCCAGCGCCTGATGATCGCCCAGGCGCTGATCCGCCGGCCGCGCATCCTCTTCTTCGACGAGGCGACCAGCGCGCTCGACAACGAGACCCAGCGCACGGTCATCGAGAGCACCCGGGCGCTCAACGCCACGCGGATCGTGATCGCGCACCGGCTGTCCACGGTGATGGACGCGGACCGCGTCATCGTGATGGAGGGCGGCCGGGTCGCCCAGCAGGGCCCGCCCGCGCACCTGCTCGCGGACACGGGCGGACGACTGCACGAGCTGGTGCGACGGCAGCTGGCCTGAAGCCGCCCACGGGGGGCGTCAGTCCATTCCCGGCACCGGGGCGCCGGACGGGATCCCGGCCTCGACATATCGGGCGTAGATCTCCTTCCAGGGCGCGGTGGCCCCGGCGTGCGGGCCCTCGAAGCGTTCGTCGCGGGCCTTCGCGTCCAGGGCGGCGAGGCACACGTCCCAGCCGGCGCCGTTGCGGGCGGCGGTGTTCTCGGCCGCGAGGACGTGGGTGAGGGTGAAGTGGGTGCGCTTCTCGTCCAGGGCGTCGAGGTCGAAGCGGAGCTCGTCGCCGCCCCAGTCGAAGGAGAGGTGCCGGGGCGGGTCGACGGCGAGGACCCGGCCCGTGGACCCGGGCATGTTCGGGTCGCCGCTGAACCTGATCGTGCCGCCGGGGCGCAGCTCGATCTCCGCCCGGGACGGGAACCACCCGACCAGTTCGTCCGGGTCGGTCACGAACCGCCAGACGCGGCCGACGGGGTGGTCGTAAGTGCGGCTGAAGCGGACGGCGGGGCGGCCGTCGTCGAGGGTGAGGTAGGTGCCGGTGAGCGCGGTGGGTTCGGCGGACATGTGGCTCAGTCCTTAGGGGTGGGGGCTTCCGGGGTGTCCGACGGCTCCTCCGCCGTCCTGTCCAGGCGGCGGCCGAGGGCGTCCAGGCTCTCGTTCCACAGCTTCCGGTACGGGGTCAGCCAGGCGTCGAGTGCGGCGATCGGGGCCGGGTCGAGGGCGTAGACACGGCGTTGCGCGTCCTGTCGTACGCGCACCAGGCCCGCGTCCCGGAGCACCCGCAGATGCTTCGACGTGCTCGGCTGGCTCAGACCGCACGCCTCCACGATCTCTCCGACCGGCCGCGGGCGCTCAAGGAGCAGCGCGACGATCGCACGACGGTGGGGGTCGGCGAGAGCGGTCCAGAGGGTCGCGTCGGACATGGCTCCAATATGCCTTGGTGGTTATATTCCCGTCAAGGCATATGCACTGCGTCGCCGCGAAGCCATGAAGCCACGCCACGAAGGCGACCGGCCCCGGCGACCACTGTGACGCCCACCTCACCCGCCACCCCCCAGCGAAACGTTGCCGTTTCGCCGGCGGTGTTCTAATCTCGACGTGTACGAAACAGTTTCGTTTACGTTCCTGTGCCCCGTGAGCGACTTCCCTGGAGTGCCTCTCCCATGTCCCAGACCCTGACCGAAGGTGCCCGCAAGGGCGCCGTGGACGGCTCGTCCACTCCGTCGTCGAAGCGGTGGTGGATCCTCGCGATCATCGGCATCGCGCAGCTGATGGTGGTCCTCGACGCCACCATCGTGAACATCGCCCTTCCCTCCGCGCAGGCGGACCTCGGCTTCTCTGACGGCAACCGGCAGTGGATCGTCACGGCGTACTCGCTGGCCTTCGCCTCCTTGCTGCTGCTCGGCGGACGCATCGCCGACCTCTTCGGACGCAAGCCCGCCTTCCTCATCGGCATCGCCGGATTCGCCGGAGCCTCGGTGCTCGGCGGCGCCTCCACCAGCTTCGGGATGCTGGTCACCGCGCGCGCCCTGCAGGGTGTCTTCGGTGCGCTGCTCGCGCCCGCCGCGCTCTCGCTGCTGAACACGACGTTCACCGACGCCAAGGAACGCGCCAAGGCGTTCAGCGTCTACGGGGCGATCGCCGGCGCCGGTGGCGCGGTGGGCCTCCTGCTCGGCGGTGTGCTGACCGACGCATTCGACTGGCGCTGGACGCTGTTCGTCAACCTGGTCTTCGCGGTCGTCGCCTTCGCCGGTGGCTGGGTGCTTCTGAGCAGTCACCGTGACGCGGCGAACTCCAAGCTCGACCTGCCGGGCACGCTGCTGGTCTCCTCCGGTCTCTTCGCCCTCGTCTACGGCTTCTCCAACGCCGAGACACACGACTGGAGTTCGCCCCAGACCTGGGGCTTCCTCATCGCCGGTGGCCTCCTGCTGAGCGCGTTCGGCTGGTGGCAGACGCGCGCCGAGCACCCGCTGCTGCCGATGCGTGTGCTGCTCGACCGCAACCGTGCCGCGTCCTTCGTCACCGTCCTGATCACCGGCGCGGGCATGTTCGGTGTCTTCCTCTTCCTCACCTACTACCTGCAGCTGAACCTGGGCTTCAGCCCCACCAAGACAGGTGTGGCGTTCCTGCCGATGATGGCGGCCCTGATGGTCATGGCCCAGGTCTCCACCACCATCCTGGTGCCGCGGATCGGACCGAAGGTCGTCATCCCGGCGGGCTTCGCGATCGCGGTGGGCGGCATGGCCTGGCTGACCGGCATCGGAGTCGCCTCCGGCTTCTCGACCGCCGTACTGCCGCAGCTGCTGCTGATCGGCGCGGGCCTCGGCATCGTGATGCCGCCCGCCATGTCACTGGCCACCAGCGGGATCGCGGCGGAGGACGCGGGTGTCGCCTCCGCGACGGTCAACACCATGCAGCAGGTGGGCGGTTCGATCGGTACGGCGCTGCTGAACACGCTGGCCGCGAGCGCCGCGACGAGCTATCTCGCCGGCAAGGACGCGACCAGCAAGCTGGTCCAGGCCCAGGCGACGATCGAGAGCTACACCACCGCCTTCTGGTGGTCGGCGGGCTTCTTCGCCGCGGGCGCGGTGATCGCCTTCCTGCTCTACCGCCGCGGAACCCTGGAGGCGGACCCGGACGCCGTGCGGGCCGTCCACATGTAAGCCCCGTGTGATCACCCCCAGACCGAGGGGCCGCCGTCTGCAGGGAGACGGCGGCCCCTCCCACGTCTGCTGCGGCGGGCGGGCGCGGGCGCCGAGGGGCGTTCGCGCGCCGGGAGCGCGGGGCGCGGCGGCCACCAGCGGCAGGTGAGCGCGGCGGCTGCGACACCGATCGCCGTCCCGGCCAGCACGTCTGCGGGGTAATGCGCTCCGACGTACACCCGCGAGAAGGCGACGGCGGCAGCGAAGGGCGCGACCAGGGCGCCGTATCCGGTCGACTCCAGGGCTACTCCGGTGGCGAACGCCGCGGCCGAGGCGGAGTGGCCGGAGGGGAAGGAGGTGGTGTGGGGCTGACGCTTCAGGTGCCGGATCGACGGCACGTGCTCCAGCAGCGGACGGGGCCGCCGGGTGCTCCACTTCACGACCGTGTTGACGGTCAGCGAGGCGATCGCGAGCGACCCCACGCCCCGCAGGGCCGCACGGCGGGGAGCCCGGCCCCCGACGAGCGCGAGGCCGGCCGCCGTGCCGAGCCACAGCCGTCCGTGATCGGCGGAGCGGCTGAGCCGTCGTAGCGCCGGATCCGCGCCGGGGAACCGTGCCGCGGCCACCCGCGTGAACAGCCGTCGGTCCCACTCGCCGAGAACACTCATGCCCCACGGGTACGGCACACGCGCCGCCTCGGCACCCCCAGTCAATACGCCGCCCCCAATATTCACCCGTTCGAGTGAATGTGAGAGTGTCCGTGGCGACCTGAGGATGTTTCCGGCCAGGCCGGGGTAGCTAGCGAGACCACATGACCCTCGCAGATTCAGGGCTTCCCTCGGCCAACCCTCACGCCCACAGTTATCCGCGCGGTCCGTTCACCGTGGTCGAGGTGGCGGGAGAGATCGACATCGCGACGGCGGACGCGCTGGCCGAGCATCTGTCGGCCGCGACGGCCCGGGCCGAGCCGGACGTGCTGGTCGATCTGCGCCGGGTCGCCTTCTTCGACTGCTCGGGCCTGCGCGTACTGTGCCGCGCCGAGACGAGGGCGCGGGAGCGCGGCGGGCGGCTCCGCGTCGTCTGCGACGGGCCCCGCGTCCACCGCCTCCTGCGCGCCGCGCGCCTGCTCAGCCGCTTTCCGCCGCTGGCCGACCTCCCGGAACCGCCGGAATCGTCGCACCGGCCAGGCCGCCCGGCAGTTCCTCCTGCGTCCCGTCCGGAAAGCGGATCAGAACCCCGCCCCCGGTTGTGACCCGGGCGCTCGCCCCGGCGAGTTCGGGATCACGGCCGAGGACCACCAGGGTGACGAGGAGATGGACCCCACCGGGGTGAACGGGCAGCGCGAGATGGGGAGTCGCCGAATGGACCCCATAGGCGTTGGCGTCCCTGGCCCGCGCGACCAGACCCTCCCCCGACGCGTCCCAGCCGAGCAGACCGACGACCGCGCTCGTCAGCCCGTCCGGGCGCCGCGCCCGCGCCCATCGCGGCCCCGTGCCCTCCGCCAACGGCCCGGCGTCGTCGGCCAGCGCCCACCCCCCTTCCCGTACGACCGCGCCGCGCGGCCCCGCCACCCGGTGCACCCGGACCTCCCACGGACCGTGCACCACGCTGGTCGTCTCGATGCGGTGCTCGGCGCCCGCAAGACGTGCCGAGTGCCAGGAGGCGGCGCGGCGCCCGGCCGCGCCCAGCGGATGGATCCGGCCACGCCGTGACTGTGCGCCGTCCGGCGCGACCAGCGCGAGGTGGTTGTCGATCCCGCCGCCCTCGGTGCCGATCCCGATCCCCCCGGTGTCGGGCGCGGCCGCGCTGGCGTAGGCGAACCTCGTGTAGTGCGGGCTGTCCTCGTCCGGTGCGGGCGGGGGCGGCAGCCGGTCGCTGCCGTGGTTCACCAGGCGTACGACCCCGTCGGCGGCCGTCGAATGCAGGAGCCAGCCCGGGACGGGCAACGCCACGCACGAGTCGGCCGTGTCCACCGGCCCTGGCTCCTCGGAGGCCGTCCACACGGGGTGGTCGGCGGGAAGCAGCAGGCCGAGAAACGCCTTGCTCGCCCAGTACGGGGAGGCGGGTCCCGAATAGCGCTGGGTGACCGGGAGAAAGGGGCGGTACCAGCCGAGGGACAGCAGCCCCCTCGCGTCGGGCACGCCGTGTTCGGCGAAGTGCTTCAGGGCTCCGGAGGCGAGGCGTCGGGTCAGGCCCGGTGCCAGCGGGGTCGCGTCGGCGAGAACACCCGCCCACAGGGGCGCGGCGGTCGCGAAGCGGTAGGTGAGGGAGCGGCCCTGGTGCACGGGGGCGCCGTCCGCGCCGAAGAAGTACGGGTGGAAGCCGAGGAATTCACGCAGCCGGGCGCGGTGCTCGGCCACCAGCTCCGGGTCGGCCCGCGATCCGGCGACGCGCGCCCACAGCACCGGATACAGGTGCAGGGCCCAGGCGTTGTAGTAGTCGAACTTGCGGCCGTCGCCATCCGTGTACCAGCCCTCTCCCCGGTACCAGTCCCCCAGCCGCGCCAGCCCCGCGTCGATCTCGTCCCGGCTGTGCGGGGCGCCGACCGAGGCGAGGAACTCCTCCGTGATGACCTGGAAGAGCCGCCAGTTGGAGTCGTTGACCCTCGCGCCGATGAAGCCGCTCAGCCAGTCCACGACACGGCCGCGTACGGAGTCGTCGAGGCGGTCCCAGATCCAGGGGCGCGTCTCGTGCAGGGCGATCGCGACGGACGCGGCCTCGACCATGGGCTGGGCCCGGTCGGTGATGGGCGGCCACCGGTCCGGGCCGTGCGGGTCCGTCCCGGCGGTGAGCCCTGCCGCGTAGCGCTCGATCAGCGCGGGGCCCACCCGGCCGCCGGAGCCCGCGATACGGAACGCGGCGAGCAGGAAGGAACGTGCGTAGCCCTCGAGGCCGTCGGACCAGGGGCCGGAGTGACTGGCCCGGCCGGGGAGCCGGTACTGGGCCGACCCGGGTGAGGCGTAAGGGAGCAGCCCGTCCAGGAGACGGTCTGCGGTCGCCTCCCAGTGGGCCCGGGTCCAACCGGTGACCGGTGAGGTGGTGGGGTCGGGGGGCGGCAGGGGTGTCGGGGCGGTGAGCGACGCATGCGGCACGGTCATACGGCGGTGGATCCTCCGTCTTCTAGGCCCCCGGCGGGGGCGGCTGGACGCTGTCGCGCACGACGATGTGGGTGCCGAGCAAGTGGTGGGCGCCCGCCGCGTGTTCAGGGTCGCGCAGGGCGATGCGGACGGCGGCGCGGCCGAGTTCCTCGGCGGGGGTGCGGACGGTGGTGAGCGGGGGGTTGAAGTCCTCGGCGAGCGGGATGTCGTTGTAGCCGACCACCGAGATGTCCTGGGGCACGCGCAGCCCGGCGTCGGCGATGGCCCGCAGTGCTCCGGCGGCGACCATGTCGTCCCCGGCGAAGACCGCGGTGAAGCGCGCGGGGCCGGTGTCCGGGGTGGTGGTACCCGCAGTGGCGGTATCGAGGGTGACGCCCCCCGGGGTGGCGGTATCGAGGGTGTCGGCGTCCGAGGTGGCACAGTCCCCGGGGCCCAGGTTCCCTCCCGCCTTGAGCAGTTCCGTCATCGCGCGGTGGCCGGCCGCCCGGCCCAGGCCGCAGTCGACGACGTGGGCGGCCTCGGGGCCCAGGCCGTGCTCGGCGAGTGCGGCCCGGTATCCGGCGACGCGGGCGTCGAGGGCCGTGTTGCCGGGCAGGCCGCCCAGGAAGACGATCCTTCGGTGGCCGGCGGAGAGCAGATGACCGGTGATCGCGCGCGCCCCGGCCTCGTTGTCGAACTCGACGACGAGCGCCGGGATGTCGGGGTCCGGCGCGGGCCTCCCGCACAGGACGAGCCGCGCACCGGACGAGGCGAGCGCCTGCGCGTAGTGCGCGACGCGCTCCCGGTAGGCGTCGTCCTCGACGACCCCGCCGACCAGGATCACCAGCCGCGCCCCCTCCTCGCGCATCAACTGGACGAACTCCAGCTCACGCCCGGGATCGCCGCCCGTGGTTCCGACCAGGCAGAGCCAGCCGCGGGCGGCGGCCTCCGCCTCCACACCCTCGGCGACCTGGGCGTAGAAGGGGCTGGTGACCTGGCGCAGGACGACGGCGACCATCTTGCGGCCGCCGCCGACCAGGGCGCGGGCGTGCGCGTTGGCGACGTAGTCGAGGTCGCGGGCGGCGCGCAGCACCCGGGCCCTGGTGGACGCGGGCACCGGGTGGTTGCCGCTGAGCACGCGCGAGACCGTGGCCATGGACACTCCGGCCCGTTCGGCCACCTCGCGAATCGTGACCCGCCCCTTCGACGTCATGTCGCTCCCCATCCCCATCCCCCGCGCCTCTCCTTCAACCGGCTCCGCCGCCTCAGGTGTTGGCGGCGTAGTCCTTCGCGAACTCCTCGGCCATTCTGTCGCCGCCGCGATCGCGCCACTTCTTCGCGGCCGCGTCGAGCTCGGACAGCGGCAGACGGCCCGCGATGACACCGGTGACGGTGTCGTCCATCAGCGCCCTGAGCGTGGTGCCCTGGGCGGTGTACGTACTGGACTGCAAACCGAAGGACGCGTTGCGGATCGCCACCGGTACCACCTTCATCTGCCAGGCGTGCAGGGCACGTACGGCATCTGGCATGCCCGGCACGAACAGCACCTGGGGCCCCTCGGCGAGGTACTTCAGCGGCAGGTTGGTGTTGTTCTCGACGTCGCCGAGCTTGGTGGCCTCGGGCGAACCGTCCTCGCCACGGGTGAAGTGGGTGCCCTCGACGCCGTAGTGGACGAGTTCCCACTCCTTGCTGCCGAAGGGCGCGGCGAGGTAGTCCAGGACGCGCAGGAGAAGCTCGATGCGCTCCTTCTTCGCCTTCTTCAGGACGGTGTAGCCGAAGGAGCGGCGGCCGGCGACGATCCCTCCGGGCGTCCCGTCCACGCTGTACGGCAGCGCGGCGGCCGGGGTCAACAGGCCCTTGGAGTCGAGGTACTTGGGGAGGTACCCACCGAATCCGTCCTGCATGGAGCCGACGGTGCCGTTGAGGAAGAGCGTGCTCAGGTCCGGCTGGGAGAGGGAGGTGGCGTCGGGGTGGTAGGAGCCGTCCTTGCGGAGCTGCGCCTGATAGGCGACCGCCGCCTTGTAGCGTTCGTCGCCGTAGTTGGCGTGGAAGGTGCCGTCCTTGTCCACGGACCAGCCCTGCGGCGCGTTGTGCGCGGCGGAGTGCACCGCGTTGCCGAACAGTGAGCCGGTCGCGGCCCCGAGCGCGTACTTCTTGCCGCTGGTGCCCTTCTTGGCGACGGCGGCGAAGTCCTGGGAGGTCCAGCCCTCCTTCATCCCCGCGTCGGTGAAGAAGGCCTTGTTGAGCCAGAGGGTGGAGCCCGGCAGCGGGCGCTCCAGCGGGATGCCGTAGATCCGGCCGCCGACGCGGCCCATGTCGCGCCACGCGTGAGTGGGGATGTTGGCGAGGTTGGGATAGGCCGCGATCGCCTCGCCGGAGACGTACGGGGTGAGGTCCTCGGCCCTGCGCTGCACGAACTGGGCCTCGCGGGGCAGCACGAAGCCGGAGAAGATGTTGATGATGTCGGGCAGTTCGCCCGGGTCACCGGCCATCACCGTGGCCATCTTCTTCTGGTAGTCGGTCTGCGAGATGATCGTGTATTCGATCTTCACGCCGAGCGCCTTCTCGACCGCCGCCCAGAACTGGTTCGCGGAGGCGGGCTTGGGCGGCGTGCCGAAGGTCACCGACATGACCTTGACGGTGGAGCCGTCGCCCGGTGTGCGCGGGACGGCCGTGACCAGGTCGCCGGGGTAGGCCGTGTATCCGGCCTGGACTCCGGCGTCGGTGGGTGCGAGGTCGGGCTTCGGGCCGGCGAACGCCTTGTACGCGGGCCAAGGGGCCAGTTTTTTGCCGGCGTTGGAGACGTCGCCGTCACCCGAGCCGGTCGAGCAGGCGGCCAGTGTGCCGGGCGCGGCGAGCGCGGCGCCGCCGACGGCCATCGAGCGCAGCAGGGTGCGCCGGGACAGGGAGGGCATGGGAAACCGACCTTTCCTGGTGGACGGAGTCAGCTCTTGATGGCGCCGGTGAGCACGCCCTTGGTGAAGTACTTCTGGAGGAAGGGGTAGACGAGCAGGATCGGTACGGTGGCGATCACCAGGACCGCCATCTGCACGGTCTGCGGCGCGTTGACGGTGCCCTCGCCGACCGTCGTGTCGGTGAGCCCGGAACCGGCCACCACGTAGGTGCGCAGCACCTGTTGGAGCGGCCAGTGGTCGCTCTCCAGGTAGAGGGAGGCGTAGAACCAGGAGTTCCAGTACGCCACCGCGTAGAACAGGCCTACGACGGCGAGTGCGGCCTTCGACAGGGGCAGTACGACCGACCACAGCACTCGCCAGTCCCCCGCCCCGTCCAGCCGCGCGGCCTCGTACAGTTCCTCCGGGATCCCCTGGAAGAAGCCGCGCAGGACGACGAGGTTGAACACGTTCACGAGCACGGGCAGGATCAGCGAGCTGTACGAGTCGAGCATGCCCAGCTCCTTGACCAGCAGGAAGCCGGGGATCATGCCCGGGGGGAAGAGGAAGGTGAACAGGATCAGGAGCAGGACCGGCTTGCCGCCGAAGACGCCGGGGCGCGACAGCGCATAGGCGAGGGTGACGGTGCAGACGAGGCTGAGCAGGGTGCCGACGAGGGTGACGCCCGCGCTGACGCCGAGGGCGTGGGTGACGATGCCGCCGTCGAGGATGTCGCGGTAGGCCTTGAGGGTGGGGTGCTGGGGCCAGAGCACCCAGCCGCCGTTCGCGACGACCTCCCGCTGGGAGGCGAGCGAGGTGGACAGGATGACGAGGAACGGCACGCACACCAGCAGGACGACGGCGACGAGGGCGACGGCCTTGGCGGCCTGGGTCGCGGGCCGCGGCTTCTCCATCCAGCCGGGCCGGGCATGGGTGCTCACCGGTAGACCCCCTGTTCGCCGAGGCGGTGGGCGACCTTGTTGGCCGCGTAGACGAGCAGGGCGCCGACGACACCCTTGAACAGGCCCGCGGCGGCGGCGAATCCGTAGTCGCCGCCGACGATGCCCTGGTAGTAGACGAAGGTGTCGATGATCTCGGCGGCCTGCGGGCCGACGGCGTCGCGCTGGAGCAGCATCTGTTCGAAGCCGACGGAGAGGATGTCGCCGAGCCGCATGATGAGCAGCAGCACGATCACCGCGCGGATGGCGGGCAGGGTGACGTGCCAGAAGCGCCGCCAGGGGCCCGCGCCGTCGATGGCCGCGGCCTCGTACTGCTGCTCGTCGACCTGGGAGAGCGCGGCGAGGAAGATGATCGTGCCCCAGCCGGCGTCCTTCCAGATGACCTGGGCGACGACGAGCGGTTTGAAGGCGTCGGGGTTGCCGATGATGTCCACGGTGTGCAGGCCGGCGTCGCCGAGATAGCTGTTCACCATGCCCGTGTCGCCCAGGACCTGCTGGAACAGGGCGACGACGATCACCCACGAGATGAAGTGCGGCAGGTAGGCCACCGACTGCACGAAGCGGCGGATGCTGCTGCGGGTGAGGCTGTGCAGCAGCAGGGCGAGGGCGAGCGGGACGGGGAAGTAGAAGACGATCTGGAGGACCGCGATCCAGAGCGTGTTGAGGACCGCGTCCCAGAACTCGGCGTCCTCGAACATCCGCCGGAAGTTGTCGAGGCCCACCCAACGGCTGCCCCAGATGCCGTCGAACGGCACGTAGTCCTTGAACGCGATGACGTTGCCGAGCAGGGCGCCGTAGTGGAACACCAGGAAGTAGGCGAGTCCGGGGAGCATCAGCAGGAACAGCGCCCTGCTGCCGTGTTTCTGAAAGCGTTTCAAGCCGCGCCGGGCCTCGCCTGGAAGGCGGGGCGAGGGGTCCACCGCCCCCGTACCTGCGTGATCCCGCAACACTGCGGCCACGGAGCCTCCTCACCTCGGACTGTCGGGTGAGGGGAAATTAAAACGTTTCCAATGCGGGGTCAACACTTCTGACACAACTACGAGTTGAGGGCACCGAGCCGGGGCAGAAAGATGTCGGGGGCCGGCCGGCGGCCCCACTCCGCCTGACCGACCCCCGATGCGAGATCGCGTCGTACTCCGTGCCGGGGCGCGCACTCCCCACCTACTGACCCCGCTCGACGCTCACGAAGGCCGCGCGATCCCGGTCTCTCAGAACGTGAAGAAGCTCGTTCCGTAGGAGTTCTTCACGCACTCGTTGGCGAAGGTCCGTTCGTACGCGACGCGCTTGCCGCGCCAGACACCCTCGACGGTGACGACCACCGGATCGAACTGCCGCGTACACAGTGCGCCGTCTCTGAGGGTCAGGGCGTCGAAGTCGCCGTTCACCGCCCGGAGTTCGGCACAGGCGTCGTAGGCGGCGGGGTGGGTGCCGGAGGGGGTCGGGGCGCAGTTCAGCGTGACCGCGCGCTCCGGGGTGACGGTGGCGGCGGTCTCTCCGTGGCCCATGGTGAGCACCAGGGCCGAAGGGGCGTAGAGCCCGGAGGGGGCGAGAGCCGGCGTGACATGGGCCTGGACCGTGGCCGTCCGGGTCTCAGCCGCCGGAGTCACGTGGGCCGGGGTGGCGAGGGCGGACCCCCCGAGGGGGCCGCATACGGCAGCGGCCGTGAGGGTGAGAGTCGCTGCCCAGCGCGCGGTGGTCGGCATTGTGTGCATCCTTCCGCTCGATTGAATGCAGTACCGGCTCGGTTGGGTGCCGGTACGGCGAGCGCGAGTCTGCCGAGTCCGGACCGGAAACACACATCGACCCCATGCGTTTCAGTAACTTTGAGTGTTGAATCAGTGGCGCGAAGTAGTGAAATTCGAACGTTCAAGCCCCGGAACTGAGGGGTTGTTGATCGCCAAGGACACCCTCCTGGCCGGATCCCCCCGGCTCCGCAATAGGCCTGAAACATTCCGGTTCAGCCCCCGGCGGACCCTCTTGCTTCTCCCGCACAATGGAGTAATCGTCATTACATGATTACTTCAGAGCAGCACGAGAAGCTGCGCGGCTGGTTCGCCGGCCGCCTGCCCGACGATCTCTTCGAGAGCCTGGTGGAGGTGACGGTCGACCGGGAGGAGATCACCGTCGTCGGCCGCATCCCCGAGCCCGGGCTCGCCGAAGGCGCCTCGGACGCCGAGAAGGAGGCGGCCGCCCAGGCCCGTGTCCAGGAATTCCGCGAGCGCACCCGCGACGACCGGGTCGCGGTGGCACGGGAAGCCGAGCACCGGTTCGGCAAGAAGGTCTCCTGGGGTGTGGAGTGCGGGGGCGAGCGCGCCCTGTTCACCCACATCGCCGCGCCCGTCATGACCCGGCTGCGCCAGCCCGAGCGCCAGGTCCTCGACACCCTCATCGCCGCCGGGGTCGCGCGCAGCCGCAGCGACGCCCTCGCCTGGTGCGTCCGCCTGGTCCAGCGTCACGCCGACGACTGGCTGGCGGAACTGCGCGACTCGCTGGAGCATGTGCAGCGGGTCCGGGCCCAGGGTCCGGACGCCACGCCGCGGGACGCCACACCTGACGAGGAGTGACCGACCGCGTCACACTGGCAGCATCAGCCGACAAGACGAGGCGGTCGCGGATGAAGTTCGGAGTGTCGACGTTCATCACCGACGAGGGCATCGGTCCCAGGGCCCTGGGACCCGCTCTCGAAGAGCGCGGGTTCGACACGCTGCTGCTGGCCGAGCACTCGCACATCCCGGTGAGCCGGGAGACGCCGTATCCGGGCGGCGGCGAACTGCCCCGCGTCTACTACCGCACGCTCGATCCGTTCGTGGCGCTCGCCGCGGCTGCCTCCGTGACCCGCGACCTGCTCCTGGGCACGGGGATCGCCCTGGTGGTCCAGCGTGATCCGATCACCACCGCGAAGGAGGTCGCCTCCCTCGACCTGATCTCCGGCGGCCGTGCCGTGTTCGGTGTCGGCGCAGGCTGGAACCGGGAGGAGATGCGTAACCACGGCACGGATCCGGCCTCCCGCGGCAGGCTGATGGACGAGCGCATTCGCGCCATGATCGAGCTCTGGACCAAGGACGAGGCCGAGTTCCACGGCGACTTCGTCGACTTCGCACCCGCCTACGCCTGGCCCAAGCCGGTCCAGCGGCCGCACCCGCCCCTCTGGGTCGGCGGCAACAGCGAGCGCACCTTCGCCCGCGTCGCCGAGTACGGGTCGGCGTGGCTGCCCAGTGGCGTACCGCCCAAGGAACTGGGCGCGCGCATCGAACAGATGCGCAAGACGGCCGGTGACGGGCCGGCCGTAGTGGTGTACGCGGGCGGACACGACCGCGAGTCCCTCGACATCTACGCGGATCTCGGCGTCGACCGGGTGCTGGTGTATCTGCCGACCCAGCCGGAGGACGAGACACTGCGCACACTCGACGAGCTGGCCGAGGCCGTGTCCGCCCACCGCTGACGCTTCCGGCCGCCGGGGACCGCGGGCTCACCGTGTTCCCGCCGCCGGGGAATCGGAGCTCGCCGTGCCGGACATGGACGAGGAGGAGGCGCGCCGCCGGTTCATGGCGGCACGGGTGGCGCGCCTGGCGACGGTGGACGACGAGGGGCACCCGCACCTGGTGCCCCTCGTCTTCGCGGCGCACGGCGGTGCGATCGTCACCGCCGTCGACCACAAGCCCAAGAGGTCGCGGCGGCTGCGGCGGCTGCGCAACATCGCCGCCCACCCCGCCGTGTGCCTGCTCGTCGATTCCTACGACGAGGACTGGGACCGGCTGTGGTGGGTACGGGCGGACGGTGACGCCCGCGTCCTGCCGCCCGGGACGCGGGACGAGTACACGACGGCGATCGCCCTGCTGCGCGAGAAGTACGCGCAGTACCGGCAGCGGCCGCCGGACGGCCCGGTGATCGCCGTCACCGTCCACCGCTGGCACGGCTGGCGCGCCGCACCGCAGCCCGGCCCGGAGCACTGAGCCACCGCCGGGCACCTGCCATGACGGACAAACGCCCCACTGGACGAATGCTCCACCCCGGACGCGGAAGATGGATGTTTTACCTTCTGGCGCGGGTCCCCGGGCCCGCCTTAGCGTCGGCAGACCTCCTCCGGACAGCATCCGCTTGCGCCGCACACCCCGCGGCGACAACGGAGCCTTCCTCTCCTCGCGCCACCAGGCGCTCCACCGCCCGCGTCCGGGCACAGGCACTTCGCTGGAGCACCCTTGTCCGAGAACTCCCCCGCCACGCCGTCGCCGTCTCTCACCGAGGTGGAGACCTACGGCGTCGAGCGCATCCCCGACGCGGACCGCACCGCGTCACCGCTCGACCTGTTCAGAGTCGCCTTCGGCGGTGCGAACACCTTCTCCACCTGCGTCCTCGGGGCCTTCCCCATCCTCTTCGGCCTCTCCTTCTGGCAGGGGCTCGCGGCCACCCTCCTCGGAGTCGTCGTCGGGGCGCTGATCCTGTGCCCGATGGCGATGTTCGGCCCGGCCAACGGCACCAACAACGCGGTCGCCTCTTCCGCGCACCTCGGTGTGCACGGCCGGGTCGTCGGTTCGTTCCTGTCGCTGCTCACGGCCGTCGCCTTCTTCTCGATCTCGGTGTGGAGCTCCGGCGACGCCCTGGTCGGCGGCGCGCACCGGCTGTTCGGACTGGAGCAGAACAATCTGTCGTACGTGGTCGCGTACGCGCTCTTCGGCTGCCTGGTGCTCGCGGTGTGCGTGTACGGGTTCCGGTTCATGCTCTTCGTCAACAAGATCGCGGTGACCTCGGCGACGCTGCTCTTCCTGCTCGGCGCGATCGCCTTCGCCGGTGACTTCGATCCCTCGTACGCCGGTGCCTTCACGGCCTCGGCCGACTCGGCGACGCAGGCGCTGTTCTGGCCCTCCTTCATCGGCTCGGCGCTGATCGTGCTGTCGAACCCGGTGTCCTTCGGCGCGTTCCTCGGCGACTGGTCGCGTTACATCCCGGCGAACGCGCCGCGCCGCAAGGTCGTCGGCGCCGCGTTCCTGTCCCAGATCGCCACCCTGCTGCCGTTCGTGTTCGGACTCGCGACCGCGAGCATCATCGCGACCAAGGCTCCGAAGTACGTCGACCCGGCGGCCCCCGACTTCGTGGGCGGCCTGCTGGCCATCTCGCCGAGCTGGTTCTTCCTGCCGGTGTGTCTGCTCGCCCTGATCGGCGGCATGTCGACCGGCACGACGTCCTTGTACGGCACCGGGCTCGACTTCTCGTCGGTGTTCCCGAAGCTGTCGCGGGTCCAGGCGACGATCCTGGTCGGAGTCCTGTCGATCGCGTTCATCTTCATCGGCCGCTTCGGCTTCAACCTGGTGCAGTCCATCTCGACCTTCGCCACGATGATCATCACCTGCACCACGCCCTGGATGGTCGTGATGATCCTCGGGTTCTACACCCGGCGCGGCTGGTACGATCCGGACGCGCTCCAGGTCTTCAACCGCCGTCAGCGTGGCGGCCGTTACTGGTTCACGCACGGCTGGAACTGGCGCGGCATGACGGCCTGGTGGGTGGGCGCCGTGGTCGGTGTGCTGTTCACCGACATCCCCGGCCAGTTCGTCGGGCCGCTGGGCGACCTCGCGAACGGCATCGACATCAGCCTGCCGCTGTCGCTGGCCGTCGCCGCCGTGCTGTACCTGGCGATGCTGCGCCTGTTCCCCGAGCCCCGGGCGGTGTACGGGCCCGAGGGCCCGCGGCTGGCCCGTACCGTCGACGTGCCGGTGCCGCCGATCACCGGTCCCGGTACGGAGGGCGAGAGCACGCCCGCGGTCCTCGCCGTCGAAGGCAGCTGAGGAGCCGACGGAGAGCTGGTTGATGAGCTGATGGAGAACTGATGCAGAGCTGGCTCGACCTGTCCGTGCCCGTCGTCACCGGCATGCCCGTCTATCCCGGTGACCCGGAGGTGGAGGTCTCCAGGGCGTTGCGGGTCGCCGAGCACGGAGTGAACGTCCTTCGGCTGCACATGGGGTCACAGTCCGGTACGCATGTCGACGCGCCGTACCACGTGGACGAGGCGTGGCCCACGTTGGACGATCTGCCGCTGGAGCGGTTCGCGGGGCCTGCGGTCGTCGCCGACGTCCGTGGGCTGCCGGTGCGGGCGCCGATCACTCCCGATCTGCTCACCCCTGCCCTGGGTCTGCTGCGGCCCGGTTCGATTCTGCTGCTGGCCACCGGGTGGTCGCGGTACTGGGGAACCGAGGACTACCTGGCCCATCCCTGGCTCACGCCCGAGGCGGCGGAGGCCGTGGTCGCGGCGGGTGTCCTCACCGTCGGGATCGACGCGCTGAGCGTCGATCCGACCGGTCCCGTGGATCTTCCCTCCCACCGTGTGCTGTGCGGAGCGGGGGGTGTGATCGCCGAGAACCTGACCGGGCTCGGAGGCGTCGCGGACGCGCAGGCCGCGGGGTGCTCGGTCGAGGTGTTCCTGTTTCCGATGCGCCTCGCCGGGGCCGACGGGGGCCCGGTCCGGGCGACGGCCCGCATCACGCCTCGCGCGCGGTAGTCCCTGCCTGGGGGTGTGTTCGTCGGGTGCGGGCAGGTGGGGGCGGACCGTGCGGTTCCCCGCGCCCCTCGGGCGGGGTTTCGCCCCGGCTCCCCGCCCGCCCGGATTCCTTCGGGCTGTGGGCCGGTGGGGCCGTTCGCACAGTTCCCCGCGCCCCTGAAAGCCTCGCCCCGCACCATTCAGCCCGTCCGGCGTGAGGACGAGCTCTTCGGGCGATGTCGGGGGCGCAGCTCCTGGCGGGATGCAGGGGTGCAGGGATGCAGGGATGCAGGGGCGCAGCCCCGCGGGGCTCGAGGTTGAAGGGGCGGAGCCCCTGGGGATGATGGGGGTCCCCCTGCTCGCGCGAAGCCGAGAGCTTGGGGAAGGGGAGGGGCGGCGGGGGCGAGGGCGAGGGCGAGGGCGAGAAGACTACGGCCTGATCGTGCGGGCGATGTCCAGGGTGAGTCGTTGCCAGGGGTCGCGGGGATCCCGGGACGTCAGGGCGTGGATGCGCCGCAGTCGATAGCGCAGGGACTGCGCGTGCAGGTGCAGCACCCGCGCGGCGGCGCTCGCCGAGCCGGCGTCGATGTACGCGGTCAGCGCCTCCATGAGATGCCGCTGCCCCGGGTCGGTGAGCGGCCCGAGAACGAGGCGGGCGACATGGTCCGGCGCGGCGGCCGGATGCCCGCCGAGCAGGGCGAGGACATGGGCGTCGGCGTCCGTGAGGACACGTCCCGGCCGGTGCGCGTGGGCGGGCGCCGTGTCGAGGGCGTCGGCGGCGAGCCGATGCGCCACGGCGACGCGGTCCAGGCTCTCTCCGGTGATCGCGCAGCCCCGCCAGGACCGCGCGCCCAGCGCAGCCCCCGCCCTGGCGGCAGCCGCACCTGGCAGCAACACAACGGCACGGGAGCCACGTACCGTCGCGGACGAGGCCACCTCGTCCCCCGGAACGGCCAACGCCTCGAGCAGCCCCGTCGCCGCGTCGAGCGCCATGTCGGGACGCTCCGCGCCCACCGGTTCGGCCACCAACAGACAGTAGGGGTCGGGGAGTTGGACCCCCAGCCGGGCCGACCGGTCGCTCAGCGCACCCACCGAGGCGTGCCGCCCGGCGATCAGGTCGTCGAGCAGCAGCCGCAGCGCCCGGTCACGGTCCGCCGCGAGGTCCTCGTCGGTGGCGGCGTACGCCGTGGTCATCTCCTCGGAGAGGGTGTCGAGCGCGGTCAGCAGCATCCGGGAGAGGGCGAAGGCGTCCGCGGCGGCGAGCCGGGGCGCGCGGGCCGCGATCTCGTCGGTGAGGACGGTCGCCGCCACCCTGTAGGCCCGCAGCACCGCCTGCACGGGCCGCCCGTCCGCCGCGCGGGCCGCCGCGATGCCTCGCAGGCGCCGCAGGTCCGACGGTTCGAGGGCGCCGTCGGTGACCCACAGGTGGAGGAGTCGTTCCAGGCCCCAGGCCGCGATGGCCCGTACCTCCGGCAGCCGGCTGTCGTCGAGCGCGGCGTACACCGGTACCTGTTCGTGGACCGCTGAGACGATCGCCGCCACGACGCCTGGATCGGCGACCATCTCCTGCCGGACGTCTTCTCTGGCCGCAACGGGCTGACTTGTCACAAGATGATGATCCCAGCCGCGCGATGTGCGCACCTCAGTGGACGGCTCTTGTCACCTTCGCCAGGATCGACGGCGTACAGCGCGGTCTCAGGGACGAGAGGCGGGACGTACGGATGGCTAAGCATTGGGCCGACTTCCAGTACGAGATCTATCTGAACGGAATGACGGGCGCCGTACCGCGGCTGCCCACCGATCTGACCCGGCTGGAGGAGCTCACCGAGCAGCGGCTCGGGCCCGGTCCGGTCGGCTACGTGGCGGGCAGCGCGGGCAACGGCAGCACCGCCCGGGCCAACCGGGCCGCGCTCGACCGGCGCCGGATCGTGCCGCGCATGCTGCGCGACGTACACGAACGCGATCTGTCCGTCGAGGTGTTGGGACGCGCCCTGCCCGCGCCGCTGGCGCTCGCGCCCGTGGGCGTGCTGTCGATCATGCACCCGGACGCGGAGTCCGCCGCCGCGCGGGCCGCCGCGGCGCAGGCAGTCCCCTACATCCTGTCCTCGGCTTCCAGCACTCCCATGGAGCAGGTCGCGGAGGCGATGGGCGAGGCGGAGCGCTGGTTCCAGCTGTACTGGGCGAAGGACCGCGAGGTCACCAGGTCGTTCCTGGACCGGGCGAAGGCGGCCGGGTTCACCGCGCTGTTCGTCACCCTCGACACCCCACTGCTGGCCTGGCGCCCGCGCGACCTCGACCAGGCGTATCTGCCGTTCCTGCACGGTGTGGGCACGGCGAACTACTTCTCCGACCCGGCGTTCCAGGCGGGTCTGGCCAAGCCGGTGCACGAGGACCCGAACGCGGCCGTGATGCACTTCGTCGGCATGTTCGCGGACCCGGGCAAGACCTGGCCCGATCTTGAGTTCCTGCGCGAGAACTGGGACGGGCCGATCGTCCTCAAGGGCATCCTGCACCCGGACGACGCCCGGCGCGCCGCCGACGCCGGGATGGACGGCGTGGTCGTCTCCAACCACGGCGGCCGGCAGGTGGCGGGGTCGGTGGCGGCGGCCGACGCGCTGCCGCGGGTGGTCGAGGCGGTCGGCGAGCGGCTGACCGTCCTCTTCGACAGCGGCATCCGCACCGGCGACGACATCTTCAAGGCGCTCGCGCTCGGCGCGCGGGCCGTGCTCGTCGGACGCCCGTACGCCTATGGGCTCGGCCTGGACGGACAGGCGGGCGTCGAACACGTCGTCCGCTGTCTGCTCGCCGAGTTCGACCTCACCCTCGCCCTGTCCGGGCACGCCCGCCCCGCCGGCCTCGGCCCCGACGACCTGATCGAGGAAACCGCATGAGCACGACCAACACGACCGGCACCGCCCATATGACCGACATGACCGATATGACGGTCACCTCGGTGGCGAAGAACGTTCTGGCCGTGGTCTCGCCCCACGTCGGCGGTCGCACCGCCGGCGCCGCGCTCGCCACCGTCTTCCCCGGCGAGGCCCGTGTCACCGTCGTGGAGACGACCGACGAGGACCCGGCCGCGCTGCGTGAGGCCCATGTCATCATCACGGGCCTCGGCCCGGTGACCGCCGAACACCTCGCCGCCGCACCGGACTTGGAACTGGTCCAGTGCGCGAGCCACGGTTTCGACTACGTGGATCTGGACGCCGCCCGCACGAAGGGTGTGCCGGTGTGCAACATCGGCTCCAGCGGCGCCGAGAAGCAGAACGTGGCCGAGCAGACCTTCGCCCTCATGCTGGCCCTCGCCAAGCAGTTGGTCCCGGCGCACACCGCGCTCGTCGACGCCGACTGGGCGCTGCCGAGGCTGCAGCGGTCCATCACCGAACTGTCCGGCAAGACCCTCGGCATCATCGGGCTCGGCCACATCGGCGAGGAGGTCGCCCGGCGCGCTGTCGCGTTCGACATGAACATCGTGTACGCCGGGCCGCAGTCCGTCGGCGCGGAGGCCGAGACCCGGCTCGGCGGGGCCCGCCATGTCGAACTCGACGAACTGCTGCGGACGTCGGACTACGTCACGCTGCACGCCCCGCTCACCGAGGAGACCCGGCATCTGCTGAACGCCGAGCGGCTCGCGCTCCTCAAGCCGACCGCGTTCGTGGTCAACACCTCGCGGGGCGCCCTGATCGACCAGGACGCCCTCGCGGACGCGCTCGAGGCGGGCGCCCTGGCCGGGGCGGGCATCGATGTCTTCGACCCCGAACCGCCCACCGCGTCCCTGCGGTTGCTCAAGTCCCCGAACGTGGTGCTGTCGCCGCATGTCGCGGGCGTCACGCGCGAGACGCTCGTACGGATCGCGCTGGCGGCGGTCCAGAACGCCGCCGACTTCGTGGCGGGCAAGCCGCCCCGGGACGTGGTGTCCTAGGTCCTGTCGTCAAATTCCCGTCGTCCGCCCGGAGGGCGGGCCCTGCGGCGTCAGGTGCGTGCTCTCGGCGTGCCGGGCACAGGCCCTC
>NZ_JBEYFS010000102.1:0-39121 GCF_040634475.1 Streptomyces sp. NPDC007095 | reverse complement strand
CAGGACCGTGCCCACTCGCCTGCGGGCGATCGCCCACTCCTGCCATTCCTCCTCGGCCGCGGCCAGCTCGGCCCGGATGCGATCGGCGTCCTCACACAACCCCTCGACACGACGACGAGCAGCGAGCTCGTGCTGTTCCAGCAGTCCGACCACGGACGGCATCCGCGACCTCCCGGGGAGCGACGACACGACACGCCACCACTCCCACTGAATCGCCGACCCTATGCCTGACCAGCGAAAACATCGCCCTCAGATTCGGAACGACAACAGCTTCTTAGTCGGACATATCAGGGAGCCTGACATCAGCTCCCCTACTGGCGCTTGCGATTTCCGAACACCCGGCCACCTGATATGCCCCCGTCACCCGATGTGGGCGTTCAGTCCGCGCCTTCGTCGTCCGCGTCCAGCTCGAGCGCGTCCGCATCGCTCAGCGGGCGCAGGGCACCGGCGGCCGGGGTCGAGGCAGTGAAGCTGTAGCGGCCGAGCTGGGCGACGGCGTCGTCGACGTAACGGGTCGTCCAGAGCACGATGGTACTGAGGACCAGACTGAGCGAGCCGAGCTGGTCCTCCACGCCGTCCCGGTACGCCTGGTGGATGGCGCCGCGCTTGCCATGGCACACGTCCCGGGCCAGCTTGTGGCGGGAGATCGCTAACTAACACGCGATGAAGGGCTCCTCCGTTCTGTTGCGGGACGCGTCAGGTCCATACGCTTGATGAGCAGCGTGTTCTTTGCGCACGACCGCCTGAGAGCAACAGAACAGAGTCGAGACAGAACTGGCCCCATGTCGGTGCCGCGCCTGGAGCGCAGTACCACCCGCCCCGGGTCGATAGAGACCAGGGCCTGCCACCTGTCCTACTTCGGCTCACCGGCCCATCCCGGCAGCAGCGCAGGGTCGGACACAGGGGCGGCGAGCATCGGTTCCGGCAGTGTCCACGTCACAGCCCATGCCTTCCACCCAGCCCGCCCGTCGGCAAACCGAGTGCACGTACGCAGCCGACTACCGGCCCGACCACGGCAGGTCAGCGCACTACAACACCTCGCCGGGGGCTGTGTGCTGAGCTCCTGGCGCACGTCCAGGCAGCGCAGCCGGACACCGGGCTGCCCGGATCCCGTGTCGTACGGTCTGATGTCGCGGCCGCCCACTGTCCGCAACGGATCTCACCGAACCCGGCGGTGCCGCCGGTACGGCCGAAAGATCTGAACCAATACCGGGAATCAGGCCGCGACGAGCTCCTGCTCGCGGTCCGGCGTCTTGACCTTGGGCTTCTTGTTCGGCAGCGAGAGCCGGAAGACCTTGCGCCACGCGGAGAACACCTGCTTGGGCAGCGGCCCGGTGACGTACTCCAGCTCGTACTTTTCGAACAGCGCGCGCACCTTCACCGCGACCTCGGCGTACCGGTTGCTCGGCAGGTCCGGGAACAGGTGGTGCTCGATCTGGTGCGACAGGTTGCCGGTCATGAAGTGCATGGCCCTGCTGCCGCTGATGTTCGCCGAGCCCATCATCTGGCGCAGGTACCACTGGCCGCGCGTCTCGCCCTTGATCGACCGGCGCTCGAAGACCTGCACGCCCTCGGGGAAGTGCCCGCACATGATCACCGAGTGGGACCAGATGTTGCGGACCAGGTTCGCGGTGAACGTGGCGGCGAGCGTGGTGAGGAACGACGGGCCCGACAGCATCGGGTGGATCACGTAGTCCTTGAGCACCTGCTTGCGGATCTTGCGGCCCACGGCCTTGGCCCGCGCGCGGAACTCCGGGTTCTTGCGGCGGCGCTTGTGCAGGTTCTTGCCGAGCTCCAGGTCGTACGCTGCGATGCCGTACTCGAAGAAGCAGGCGTTGATGAAGTTCCACAGCGGCTGGCCGAGGTGGAACGGGTGCCACTTCTGGTCCTCGTCGACGCGCATGATGCCGTAGCCGAGGTCGTTGTCCTTGCCGATCACGTTGGTGAACGTGTGGTGCAGCTCGTTGTGCGAGTGCTTCCACTGCTCGGACGGCGAGACGTGATCCCACTCCCAGGTGGTGGAGTGGATCTTCGGGTCCCGCATCCAGTCCCACTGGCCGTGCAGGACGTTGTGGCCGATCTCCATGTTGTCCATGATCTTCGCCACGGACAGACCGGCGGTGCCGAGCAGCCACGCGGGCGGGAAGATCGAGAACAGCAGCACGCCCCTGCTGACCAGCTCGAGCTTGCGCTGCGCCGAGATGACCTTACGGATGTAGGCGGCGTCTTTCTCGCCGCGGCTGGCGATCACCTCGTCGCGGATCGCGTCCAGCTCGCGGCCAAGCTCCTCGATCTGCTCCGCGGTCAGGTGGGCGGTGGGGTCGATGGCGGTCAAGGTGCTCCTACCGTTCGATGTCGCAGGGGCCCGCCGCGGCGGACACGCAGGTCTGGATGAGGACGCCCGGCTCGGCCTCGGTGATCTCGCCGTTGCGCAGGTCGCGGACGGCGCCCGCCTTGAGCGGCGTGATGCAGCCGAAGCAGATGCCCATGCGGCACCCGGAGGGCATGAGCACGCCGGCCTCCTCGCCGATGTCCAGCAACGGCGTGGCGCCGTCCGCGTCGACGGTCTTGCCGGTGGCGCTGAACGTGACCTCGCCGCCGTCGCCGGCGACGACGATGCTGGGGCGGAAGCGTTCGGTGTGCAGGCGCTCTTGTACGCCGTGCTCGGTCCAGTGCTCTTCGGCGGCGTCGAGCAGGCCCGCGGGCCCGCAAGCCCAGGTCTCGCGCTCGGCCCAGTCGGGCACGAGTTCGTCGAGACGGGCGACGTCGAGCATGCCGTCTGTGTCGGTGTGCACTTCGGTGAGCCGCAGCTTCTTGTCCGCGACCAGGTCGTGCAGTTCGTTGCGGAAGATCACGTCTTGCGGCTGTGGCGCGCAGTGGACCATGACGACGTCGTCGAACTCGATGTCGCGCAGCATGCCCATCACGGGCGTGATGCCGCTGCCGGCCGTCAGGTAGAGCACCTTGGCGGGCTTGGCCTGCGGCAGCACGAAGTCACCGGTCGGCTGGTCGAGCTGGATCAGCGTGCCCGGTTTCGCCCTGCAGACCAGGTGGTTGCTGACCTTGCCGTCCGGGATCGCCTTCACGGTGATCGTGACGCGGCCGTCCTGGCGGTTTGTCGGCGAGGTGATGGAGTAGGCACGCCACAGGCGCACCCCGTCGACGTCGACCCCGATCCGCACGTACTGACCGGCTGTGTGGCCGCGCCAGCCCCGTCCCGGCCTGATCACGATGGTCGCGGCGTCACCCGTCTCGGGGTGCACGGCCTCGATGCGCCCACGCAGGTCAGCGCCCGCACGCAGCGGGCTGACCAGGTCGAGGTAGTCCGACGGCAACAGCGGCGTCGTGACCATCTCCAGCAGTTTCCACGCCCTGCTGCGGAGGGCTGCACTCGTCATGACTCCAGCTTGCTGTGCCTCAGGGCGTAAAGTCCTGACCGCAGGACGTAAATCTGGTCGGCTGAATTGTTCGCAGGGAACAAAAACGTGAGCCATGCAATCCGGAGGGCCAGCGAACTGGCCCTCGATGAGACGACGGTCACCGCACTTCGGGCCGCGCTGAAGACCACCGCCGACGAGGTCGTCCAGGCGATCATCGACGAGGTCCCTCCCTACGCCAACGCCCTTTCGGGCCGCATGGGCGGCACCATCCGCCGAGCCGTCCGCACCGCCCTGGGGCACTACCTGGACCTCGCGAGCGGGAACGCCACAGGCGGCGACGCCGGTGACGCAGCCTACGAGCTGGGCCGCGGCGAGGTGCGCGACGGCCGTTCGATGGACGCCCTGCTCAGCGCCTACCGCGTCGGCGCCCGCGTGGCCTGGCGATGCCTGGCAGCGGGTGCCGTACCCGCAGGTCTGCCCGCCGCCGAGGTCGCCAAGTTCGCCGAGCTGACCTTCGCCTACATCGACGAGCTCTCCGCCGCGAGCGCCGCGGGCCACGCCGACGAACTGGCCGCCCGGGGCAGGGTTCACGAGCGCCACCTGGAACACCTGGCCCGCGACCTCCTCGCCGGCGCGAGCCCGGACGTGCTGCTGGCCTCTGTTCAACGGGCCGGGTGGCAGCCTCCGGTTTCGCTGACCGCGGTTCTGCTGCCCGCCGCCCAGGCCCGGCCTGCCTACCGCGCGCTCGACCCGAGCACCCTCGTCCTCGACGATCTGCCGGACGCCACCGGTGTGCTGCTTGTCCCCGATGCCGACCGATCACATCTCTTGCGGCAGCTGACCGACCGCACCGCCGTGGTCGGGCCGGCCCGGCCATGGACTCGTGCGTCCGCCTCGTACGCACGAGCCGTTCGCGCGCGCTCCCTCTCCTCTGATATTCGCGACACCGAGGACCACCTGCCCGAGCTGGTGCTGAGCGCCGACGTGGACGCGTTCGCAGACCTGCGTGCCCGAGCCCTCGCACCGTTGCGGACCTTGCCTGTCGCGACCGCACGGCGGCTGGAGGAGACGTTGCGGGCGTGGCTGCTGCACCAGGGCAGGCGGGACGAGGTGGCGGCGGCGTTGTTCGTCCATCCCCAGACAGTCCGGTACCGGATGTCGCAGCTGCGGGAGCTGTTTCCGGATCTCGCATCGCCACACCGGGTCCTTGAACTGACGCTGGCGGTCGGTCTTCGGGCCAGCTGACGCGTACTTCGACCGTCCACGCCCGCGTCCGTGAGCGGTCCAGGAATCGTGCCTCGTTCTCGGTGCCATCAGCTGGCTCATGCGGCCCGGGGAAGAGCGGTATTAGCCAGCTGAGACCGGGGGTTGATGTGAAGACCAGACAAGGCCTCGGGAAGCCCGTCGGGGGCGCTGTCTCTGAGATGCGCGGTCGCGTCCGGCATCTGCGCGGCCCCGGCCTCAATCTCCGGAAACACCGGCAGGCTACTGGCGACAGGCCTTTCGCGCACATGATCACGATCTACGGCTGGAGTAGTAGGTTCTGCGGTTTCGTGAGCAATTCCGCGTGACCATGTGCACAGTCAGAGCGAACCCTGGTGATCATGAGCAGCGGTTGCGTTCGGCCGTTGTCAGTTGTAGCTCTTCGACGCGGCGTTCACCCGGCCCTGGCCCACTGGTACCGGCTGGACTGGCGCGGGGGTGCGTTTGGCGGCGCGGCTGACGATGGCCGTCTCGTCGTGGGTGATGCCCAGGCCGACCATGTCGTGGGAGAGGAAGCCGTCTTTCGCCGCGTAGGCGACCGCCCTTCACGACCACGCACGTCGACAGCCCCGGCCGGGTTCCGTCCCGGCCGGGGCTGCTTGCGTATCGATCACGCGGGCATCGTGGTGCGGGACGTCGGCGGGGGAGAGGTCGGCGCGGGGTGGCGCCACTGACCGGCAGCGTCGCGGGCGACGCCGACTTCCACCACCACACACACCACGACGCAGCCGGGGGTCTGTTCACAGGTTCTGAGGGCCGGGTTGTCGGTGGCGACTGACAGGATGAACGAATGGGGATCAACGACGTGCCACGCCATCCGGTGAGCCAGCAGCGCTTGGAGCAGGCCCTCGGCGACAAAGCGGACCGTGTTCAGCGCCGTTTCGAGGACGTCTACTACCACGAGTATCCGCTGCGGGAGATGTTGTCGGAGCTCGGCTACGAGCTGCTCGACCATGTCGCCGCACGCAGCGTGCACGATCCCGACCTGCAGGACGAACGCACCCGGCTCGCCCTGACCACGGCGGCCGAATCCCTCTTCGGCGTACTGGAGCTGGGCTGCTGCCCGGGCGGCGACTGGGAGATCCCTTTCCCGCTGACCCACACGCGCTTCAGCAGCGAGGAGAAGGATTTCGACGAGATGCGGGACGCGACCGACACGGTCACCGCCCGCACCTGGGTCGAAGCGTTTAACATCTGTGTGGCCAGCGGCCTGGTGAGGGACTGGGAGCGGGTGTTCGGGCTGCTACTCCGACAGGAATACGCCCCAATGATGCATAAGAACTTGCCCTACGCGCAGCGGGACTCGATCTCCGATCCGGCCGACCTCGCGCACATGGACGCCCTGTGCGGCTACCTGACCCCGTCCCCGGGCCATCTGCCCCGGGACTGGCCGCAGGTGACGCTGTGCAAGCCATCCATCGACGAGCGGCTGGACGCGGCGCTGGCTCTGGACGCCGCCGGCGCGACGAGCCCCGACCAGCGGCTGCTGTGCATCCTGCTCCGGGACGACCAGGCCGCCTTCGAGTACGCGCTGCACCAACGCCTGGTGGAGCACCGCGTCGGCGTCGGCGAGGATCCTGCGCCCCGGAGCCTGATGCCGCTGGGTGCAATCGCCCTGGCCGCGCTCGCCGTGCAGGTGCACGGCTGGAACCTGCGGATCAAGTCCGGCTATCTGCCTGCCTCGCTACTGAACGCCCCCGCCACAGCCGACACCTGAACAACCCCCGCCTGCCCCTACGGGCAGACGACGGGGGATTGCTCACAGGCGCCGAGCTTGTCGTTTAACGTCGCAGGCTGGTCAGGGTACGGTTCCAGGCTCCGTCCATGGCCAACTCCCAAGCGCCGAAGCGAGACGGTCTTGAAGTACCGGATCTTGCACTTCGACGGTCAGGCGGTACGCGATGGGGCCGATCTGCCATCCGGCGTGATGGTCGAAGTGCTGATACGGTCCCGCAACGTTGTGCGCGAGCTTGCCGACCAGCTCGGCGAGTCGGAAGAGCAGATGCTCAGCGATTCGGTCCTCGCTGGCCAGGCTGCTTTGGCGGACCCGATCGAACAATTCACGGCCATGGCTCCACTGTGTTGGAACGGCTGCCATCTCCAGGGCTGCGTCGATCTCGGGAGTCGTTCCCAGACTCAGCGAAGCTGCCTCAAGGACCTGACCAGCCCATGTCACTGGCTCTTGCTGCCGCTCGAACAGGGATCGCCCCCTCTGGTGAATGCCGCTCGCTCCGACGCTGCTCATTTCACGGTCATGACAACATTGCGGGTCAGAAACAACGGAGTTGGGCCCGCTCAGCGCTCGGTTCGCGCCCACTCGTGCACAACTGGAAGTTGATCAACCCGTGGCCTCCCGCTCGACCTCGAATGTGTTTCACACGTGAGTGGGGTTTGCCCAGATCAGGGCACGTGGGAACGGCCTTCCGCTGATGCTGTGCTCCGTCACAGATACACCGCTCAGCAGGGAGGCCATGGGATGAGTCTGCCGTGTGTGGGTGTCCCGCAGGATGCGCTCGGGCAACTCTCATGCTTCCGGGCGGACTTCTACGACTGCTTGACCGGACGCACGGACGCTCTGTTCGAGCTGACCGACTCCCTGTTGTGTACGGACGGGCCGGTGAAGACACTGGTCGGACTCGCCCTTGCGCCCGAACACCGGCGCGGGCACGGCGCATTGTACGGCGCTCTCAACCGGGGCCGTATCGAGGTCGCCCGGCTCCGGCGGGTGCTGGCCTCGGTGCCACTGCCGCAGGCGGCCGACGGACGGCTGGTCCTGGCAGTGGACGTCTCGCCGTGGCTGCGCCCCGACGCCGCCACCAGCGATGCCCGCTCGTTCTGCCACGCCTACGGCCGCGGCGAGAACAAGCACCTGATGATCCCGGGCTGGCCCAGCTCGTGGATCGTCGCCCTGGAGACGGGCCGCTCCTCCTGGACCGCGACCCTGGACGCCGTGCGGCTGCGGCCGGGCGACGACCTCGCCGCCGTGACCGCCGACCAAGTGCGAGACCTGGTCGGACGCCTGATCACAGCAGGCCAGTGGCACGAGGGCGACCCACTGGTGTGGATTGTGGTCGACGCCGGCTACGACGTGATGCGCCTGTCCTACCTCCTGCGAGACCTCCCCGACGAACTCCTCGGACGTCTCCGCTCGGACCGGGCCATGCGCCGCCCCGCACCCCCACGCGTCTACGACCCGAAGGGCGGACGACCGCCCAAGCACGGCAGCCCTGCCAGGAGGACCGCGCGGAGCTTTCGGCTCTGGAGGGGCGGCCCCGTGCGGTGGGCGGCCCGTCTGACCCCGTACGGCCACGACACTTTCGCCTACGGCTGCTCCGCCCCCGGGCCGAGCCCCCGACCAGTGGGCCAGCCCAGGACCGTCGGATGGTGGAGCTGATCCCGTCGCAGATGACGGCGCTGCGGGTGTTCGTCGGCCTTGGCGGCCGACTCCGAGTTCCGCCGGCCGACGGATTGGCGGAGCAGGTCCGTACGGCCTCGTGTGATCACGGGATCAAGCGGTGGCGGCTGTATCTGACGCCGGAGCAGATGGAGTCGGTGGCGTACGCGTTGTGGCTGCACCGGATGACCGGCTCCGCCGCGGAGGCCAACCGCTTCGCCCGCGAGTACGGCATCGCGCACGCCCCGTCTCCAGCCGAGCTGGACGGGCCGGCACCCGGCGCCGTCGTGACGACGGCGCCGGGCAAGGCCGCGCCCCGTGGCGCGGGGTCTATCGGGCGAGGGTGACGTGAATGCGGCCCCTCTGCCCGGCCTGGATGATCTATCAGTCCATGTACGCCATTGCGATGTGCCTTCCTCGATCGTCCAAGTCGTCGGTCAGCTGGTAGCTCCAACCGGCCTCACGCAGTACCTCTACTTCTGTCGCTTCGGTGGTGAGAGTCCGCCCGTGCGCCGGGCCGTACATCAAGATCCCTGTTGTCATGGCGCGAACCGTAGGAGGCTCTGTCCCATAGCATTGCGGGGATGGCGGCGCACCACGTCCCCGCCGCCATCCCCGTTCGTTGCATCGACCCCTGGAGCCACGTCCCGCATCCCGGCACCCATCGGTGCGGAACTGGTGCTTCGCAGGCCACCGCCTGAGACTGCGCCCGCCAGCTTCCCGTCGTTGAGGAGCTGGCTGATCATCCCGCTGACACGGCCTCAACCCCCTTGGCAGGGTGCGGTGATCGGATCGGCAGACGGAGGGGGCTTCCGTGGAAGCACGGATGTGGAACGCGCTGGTCGGCGTGATGAAGGAGGCGTACACCGCGGGACTGGGCGAGGGGGCGGTGCCGCGCCCGGTCATGATGCCGCTGGTGCGCGGCGAGCTGGTCGGGCTGATCTGGGTCCGCCCGCTCAAGGTCGGCCAGGATGCGCTCGCCGGGATCGCGGAGCTCGCGAACATTGCCGCTGCGGCCGGTGCGGACGAGGTCGTCCTCGCCCGGGAGACCCACGACGTCGCCACCGCCTGCGAGCTGCCCATCGTCGGCCCGGCGCCGTGCCTGAACATGGTGCTCGCAAGCCGCCACGGCCACCTCCTGCACAAGTTCCCCTACAGCGAGCAGCTCCTGTCGCGGAGCCCCGAGGGCTGGGCGTCGGTCGCCCCCGGCTGGAGGCCGGCCCCCGCGCCGCAGCCCGGCGGCGAGCTGGTGCCGCCCATCCAGGCCGCGGTGAACTTCTCTTTCACTCCGATCGAGCTGGACCACCCCGATCCGTTCGGCGTCACCGTCGTGGTGATGGAAGAGGACGGCTACAGCGTGCGCCTGACCGAAGCGTTCGCCCGCTGAGCCCGTGACACGCGACTTCGACGACGACGCGCCCCGCCGAATCCAGGACGCGAACGACCTGGTCCACGCCCGCCAGCGGGACGCCGACGAACGGATCTACGTGGTGACCACCAACCTCGTCATCGACGCACAGGAGAAGCTCGCACGGCGCCGGCGGCTGGACCGCATCTGGCGCACTGGATGGGCGGTCAGCTGGCTGTCCTTACTCACCGCCGTCATCGGCACGGGCATCGCCGCGTTCGCCGCAGGCGGCCCGGCGCGGTTCGTCCTGGGTGATCTGATCTGCGGCGGCCTGCTCCTGATGTCCCTGCTGGCGCTGGTCGGGGTGCACTTCGCCGGGCGGGGACTGCCCACCCTTCAGCGCATCGAGGCGCAGCTCGCCTCCGCGCAGGAGTCGCTGTGGAAGCAGAAGGTCAGGAACAACCCGGGCCTGGACGACCGGCGCCACCTCTACCGTGAGGAAGTCACCACCGCGATCGAGCAGTACCAGGCCGACAGCCGCAAGTACCGGCGGATCCACAACAGCCTGCAGACCCTCATCATGATCGGCTCCGCCTGCACGACCACGATCGCGGCCCTGGACACTGGCAAGGAGCTGACCTGGCAGAGCGTCACCCTGACCGTCATCAGCTTCGCCATCACGGTGGCCGCGATGTTTACCGGCTACTACAAGTTCCGCGAGCGGGCCTGGGCGATGCGTCCGAGCGCGAGGTGTGCTTCAGCGAGCCTCCGCCAACTCGAATTCGCTGGTCAAAGGGCTGGTATGACCGGATGTCGGCGTACTCACGCTGGTCGTGGGCGGCTGTCTGAGGAGTAGATCGTCTGTCAGCGGTCGGCTGCTCGTCTTCCGTTCGCTGTGGCCGGGCGGCATCCGGTCAGCTTGGGAGCCAGTCGGCATATGAAGCCCGGAGCCGTCCCTACCGACTAGCGGTCCGGCGCAATCGTGGAAGATAGAACCCATGACAGGGGACGCGAGCGAGATCGTTCTGAGCAAGCAGGACCTTCGTGAGATCGCCGCGTTCGCTGCGGCCTGTGCTGAGGCGGCGCTTGAGGTATTCGAGGCCGATCAGCCGGACGACTCGCGGCCTCGAGACGCGATCAGTGCCGCGTGGGAGTTCGCCCGGGGCGGCGAACGCGGGAAGTCTCTGCGCGACACGGCATCGGCGGCCCTCAAAGCGGCCAAGGGCGCGGATACTGCGGCTGCCCGAGAGGCAGCGTGGGCTGCGATGTCTGCGGCAGGCGCCGCCTACCTGCATCCGTTGGCCAAGGCCACCCAGGTCAAGCACATTCTCGGAGCTGGCGCTTACGCGGCCAGAGCGGCCGAACTCGTCGACGGCGACGATCGGAGCGTTGGTGCCGAAAGTATCGAGCAGACGGTGCATCGTGCGACACCAGTCGTCATTGACGTGCTCAAACGCTTCCCGGCGGCGCCGAGTGGCGGCGGACGGGTTGGTGAGTTGATCCGCATGCTGGACGCTGACCTTCGTTCAATCACCGTCGCTGAGTGACTTTCAGCGTCCGGGCGGAGCGGGCCTCACATCCGTCAGCGGTTGACTTCGAGGTTCGTCAGGACAAGCAGGGCGCGCAGGAGGCGGGTCGCGTGGGCGGGGTCGGTGCGGACCTTGGTGAGGGTCCGCCAGTTCTTGAGGTGGGCGAAGCCGTGCTCGACCGGTGCGCGCCCGACGGCGAGTGCCGCCGCCCGGATCGAGGACGTCCGCGACCGGCTCCGCGACCCGGCCGCCGCCCGCGACATCATCGCGACCGGCACCGACTCTTACCGGCTCGCCCACGCCAAGGCTCGCCAGCAGGCCGCCGCCAGCGCTTGATCACACCTGCTCGCCGGGACGCGCATCAGGCGGCTGACGGCACTGGAGATATGAGACTTGACTCTCACAATACGTGAGAGGAAACTCTCACGTCATGGACTCTGGTAATCGGCTGGGCGATATCGAGATCACTGATCCGCAGGCGATGCGGGCGCTGGCGCACCCGGTGCGGCTGGCGATCCTTGAACGCCTGCAGCGGCACGGGCCGGCGACGGCGACGCAACTCTCGCCCGATGTGGGAGCCACCCCGTCAGTGACCAGCTGGCATCTGCGGCATTTGGCGGGCTTCGGCCTGGTCCGCGATGCCGAGCCCGGCCCGGACCGTCGCCAGCGGCGGTGGGAGGCGGTGGCGCGCGGCTTCCGGTTCGAGGTGCCGGAGGACCCGGACGACGAGGAGGGCAGGTCGGCCGCGCGGGTCCTGTCCCGGGAGATGTTCCTGCGCTCCGCAGACCTGCCGAACCGGTGGGCTGCCGAGGTCGAGCCCAAGCTCGAACCGGTGTGGCAGCGGCTTGCGGGTCTGTCCAACACCCGCGTCGTCGTCTCCGCCGACGAACTCGCCGCCATCGAGGACGCGATCGAACGCATCCTCGCGCCCTACGTGACGCGTGACGAGGCCGCGCGTCCGGCCGAAGGCCGCGGCGTCCGGCTGCTGCGTTACGTCCTGCCCGAGGGCGCCGAGGATCAGACCGGCGGGACGTCATGAGCGCTGCAGACCAGGCCATACCCGTATCACTGTGGCGTGACCAGCGGTTTCGTCGATTCTGGGCCGGCCAGTCGATCTCGCAGTTCGGCGACCGGATCACCGAACTGGCCCTGCCACTGATCGCGGTGGGGGCGCTGCACGCTTCGGCCAATCAGGTGGCATGGCTGACCGCGCTCATCTGGACCCCGAACCTGCTCGCGATCGTCCTCGGTGCCTGGGTCGACCATCGCGTCCACAAGCGGCGCCTGATGGTTCTCGCTGACCTGGCGCGCGCCGCAGTGCTGCTCTCCCTCCCCGCTGCCTATCTGCTGGGGGCGGTGACACTTGGTCAGTTGTATGCTGTGGCGTTACTGACCGGCGCCGCAGGGGTGCTGTTCAACACCGCCTATCCGCCGTTCTTCGCCCACCTGGTTCCCCGGTCGTCCTACGTCGACGCGAACAGCAAGCTCAGTGCCAGCCGTTCCGCGTCATACGTCGCCGGCCCGGCGATCGGTGGTGCCCTGGTCCAGGCGTTGACCGCTCCCGTCGCCGTCGTCGTCGACGCCCTGACGTTCCTGGCGTCCGCGGTTCTGGTCGGTCGGGTTTCGATCGATGAACCGCCAGCCGCCCCTGACCAAGCGACACCCCCGCTGCTGCGGCGCGCCAGGGAGGGACTGCTGTTCGTCATCCGTCACCCGGTGCTGCGGGCGAGTCTCGGGTGCGCGGCGACCGTCAACTTCTTCACCTTTGTCGCGGGCAGCGGACTGATCGTGCTGTTCGCCAGCCGGAACCTCGCACTGACCGCGGGAGTCATCGGCATGGCGTTCGGGATCGGTGCCACCGGCTCGCTCCTTGGCGCGGTGATCGCCCCGAAGGTCTCGCGAAGGCTCGGCGTGGGCCGCAGCATCGTCGTGGGCGCTGTGTTGTTCCCGGCACCGATCGCCATCGCCGCTGCCGCGGGCGGCCCCCTCTGGGCTCGCGCCGGAGCCTTGGCCCTGACCGAGTTCCTCTCCGGCGTTGGCGTCATGCTCTTCGACGTCAACCTCAACTCCCTTCAGGCGGACGTGATCCCCGATGGCATGCGCAGTCGAGTGGCCGGCGCGTACAGCACGATCAATTACGGCTTACGCCCTGTGGGCGCCGTCCTCGGCGGCCTCCTCGCTACCCTCATCGGCCTCCGGGTGACCCTCCTCATCGGCGCCGTCGGCGGAGTGCTGTCGCTGCTCTGGCTGCTGCCCTCGCCGATACCACGCATCCACTCCCTGACTCCCGACAATCCGGTAGCTGCAGACAGCGACACGGACTCGGACGCGCGACCAGTGCCTTCCTGACCCGCCGCCGAACCATCCGGGCCCGAGCGGAGACCTCCCGAACCCGACGGCCGGCACATACATGCCGGGCCGCGGTCGCCCAGCGCGGATAGTGCTTGAGCGCCCCGTGGCATCGCCCTCGTGGATCGGATCCGTGATCCGCTGCGAGGGTAGAGGGTGGGGCCAAAATACTCGTTCAGATCATGTCCCGAAGATCGCTGTCTGGGGCCAGAGAACTCGTTCCCGTGGGGCCAACAGACTCGTTCGAAGCCACCCACGAGCGCGTTACCGGCCCGCTGCTGCCCCACCTCTTCCAGCGGCGGCCCTACTGGCAGCCGCAGGTCATGAGCGAGGCCGCGGTCAGGCACAGGCTCGATCGAAGGCTGGAAGCCACCGGCCTGCGCGATCAGGCAGGCCAGCCGCTGAACTACACCCCGCACGACTTCCGCAGGATGTTCGCCACCGAGGCCGTCACCGGCGGCCTGCCCGTCCACATCGCAGCCCGCATCCTCGGACACAAGACGCTGACCACCACTCAGGCATACCTTGCGGTCTTCCAGGACGACCTGGTGCGGACCTACCGCGGCTTCCTCGACCGGCGCCGGGCCGACCGACCGCAGGAGGGGTACCGAGAGCCCACCGAGCAGGAGTGGCACGACTTCCAGCAGCACTTCGAGCTCCGCAAGGTGTCACTGGGCACCTGCGGGCGACCCTACGGCTTCGGCAGGTGAGAGCTCACCGCTGAGGCGCAGGAAGCTGAACGGCTCGAAGTCAGCGACAGGCCAAAGATCGAAGCCGTCAGGTGCGTACATCTCCAGGACGGGCTGCATCGTGATCACTCTGGGAAGTGTTCCGTACCCGCCGCCCGTATCGCCTACCGATTACGCCGAGCCTCCTCGTCGCGGCCGACCGGGCTGAGCGCCTTCGGCTGTACTGCCCTGCGCAAAAGGAGGTGTACGCCGACACCCAGGCGTCCATCGGGTTGTGGTGTGCGTGCGCGCGGCCGGAGCGACGCGCCAGGTCGAGCGGGAACGGGTTGTCGACGGTCAGCCAATTCCCCACCCGGAACGTCACGTAATGGGCCAGGGGGACGGTGACGTCGCGACCGCCGTGTCCATGGGGACGGTGACCGTGCGTCGGGATCCCCAGGGCGCCAGAGGTTCCCGGGCCGCCCGATAGCCAGACCGTCGTTCAGGCTGGTCAGGGCTGTCCAGGGTGGCCGCGAGGCCAGCGCGTAGCGCCGCCGAAGGCGCCCTTGACCGACCGGACCAGCCGCACACTCAGCCGTCGGGCGGCCCGTCACGGCCCCAGCCCAGGTGGGGAATGACGTGACGCTGATCATGGAGATCCTGGGGAATTGCATGACCGCTGACACGGGTTGAGTAGCGGTCCGGATCCGCCATCATGGTGCAGGTCGTAGAACCTGCGCAGTACCGTTTCGCTGTGGGCGACGGTCGACGGGGCATAGCCGAGCCCAGGGCTCGTTTTCCCGGTCACCGGATTCGGCGTGCCGACGGTGCGGGCCGGCCGCCGCTTGGCCGCGGGTGTTCGTGGTTTGACGGTCAGTTGGATCCAGCAGCTGAAGTCCCGAGCCTCCACGCGCGTCGTTCGGTCCCACGGCACCTGGATCGCGTGCAGGAACCGTCATCACCGCAGCAGGCCCATGCCGTAGGGGCGGACGGTTACCGCCGCCTTCCCGGCTGCGAGCAGTTCCTGGAAGAACACCGCGACCGGCGCCACGGCCGCGCCGTCGGCGTCGACGAGCCGGTAGGGCTCGTACCGGTCGCCGGTCTCCACCAGCCGACCCCACCGAGGAATGGTCAACCTCGACAGATCCCGCTCGGGCACACGATCGTTCATCACGACCGCAGACCGTACTGGGCGACAAACTCACCTATGCCCTGAACTGCACAATCAGCCTGGTTCGTTCAGTCAACGGGGCATCCGTTGCCCCGTCCTCCAGATGGATCCTCGCCAACAGCCCCGCCTCCTGGAGATCATCCAGAACCTCCGCGAGCGCATCCGCGAGGCCCGCGCCAACGGCTGGCTCGGCGAGGTCGAAGGACTTCAAGTCAGCTTTGACGCCGCGATGGCCAAGCTCAACAGCCTCAAACGGGCTCCGACCGATGGCCGGCCGCAGCTGGTTGGCCTTGGCATGCCGGTCCTCACCGACCACGCACCACTGCTTCAGCCACGATCGGGAGAGCCCAGATACCGGCCCTGATCCTGTCGCCGAGCGAGTTCGGCTTGGCGAAGACTGCGGAACAACTCCGGGGTCGTCCATCCTCGCAGCGTGGCGTGAATCGTCGAGCGGAATGCGGCCTCGGCCGTGGTGGCGTCGAGGGCCCCGGCCAATTCGAGAGTCACGAGCCCATGCAGGGTTCCCCAGATCGACAGGGCGATCGACGTTGCGTCGCCGGCGAGGACGGACGCCGTCAAGGCGCGATCGATCGCCGCGAGGAGCGGACGGATCGGGTCACTGACACCGACCTCTCCCGACGGGTCGAAGGACTGCACACCACCGAACAGCACCGTGTACAGGTGGCTGTGTCCGCGCCCCCAACGACGGTAGGCGACGGCCAGCGCGTAGAGGTCGGCGAGAGGATCTGCGGAGGTCTGCACCGCCGACAGATCCTGGAACAGGCCGGCGACGGCTCTGTCGCGCACCGCACCGATCAGCCCGTCCTTGCCACCGAACAAGGAGTACACCGCCGTCGTCGACGTCTCGGCAGCAGCGGCCACGGCGCGGACCGTGACCGACTCTCGCGGACGGGTGGCGAGCATCTCGGTCGCGCACTCCACAAGCCGCTCTTTGACGACCTCGTCGTTTGTTCTCGGCCTACCCACGGCCAGCAGCCTACCCCCTCTGATAACGTCGTTTTGAAACATCGTTTTGAAACTGTCGGAGGTCCGCCGTGCCCACGTCCGCCATACGCACCGTCCGCTTCACCGGACGCTTACTACTAGCCCTGGCCGCCGTCGCGACCCTGGTCGTCGTCTTTCTCGCACTGATCGCCCTCACGGACGGGGCAGGTTCGGGGCTCGCCGCGTGGTTGTCGACCCTCGGGGCCGGGACTGTCCTTGCGCTGTGGCGAGGCCGGCAGCGCACCTGGCCGGCGCGGCTCTTGCCGTTCCTGCCGGTAATCGTCGCGGCGGCGTTGACAGCGCCGGTCTGCATCCCGGCCGTGCCGACGGCCCGGCAGTACCCGCCCGCCCTACCCTTCGTGGCCACGCAGCACTGGAGCCTGGCCACAGGCAGCCGGGTAGCGGCGTACCACTACCCGCCCGCGAATCCCGGCACCCGGCATCCCATCCCGCTCGTGTACCTCAACGGCGGACCGGTCCGCGGCATCTCGGTGCTCGACCACCGGTTCCTGCAACTCCTGGCACGCCAGGGCTACGACATCTACGCCTACGAACAGGCCGGTGGCGGACGAAGCGACCTCCTCCCCATGAGTCAGTACACGATCTCCAGGTCGGTCCGCGACCTCGCCGCCTTCGTCGACCGCCTGAACAAGGGCAAGGTCGACATCCTCGGATTCTCCTCAGGCGGGGCCGTGCTCACCCGAGCCCTGGCCGACCCGAGCGTCGCCGCACGCTTGCACCGGGCGATCATCGCTGAGCCCGGCCCCATGGACGGCCCCACGGCACACATCACCGGGTACAAGGGCCGAAAATCCGCGCGCGGCCTCGCGCCGGCCCCGACCGGATCGCGATCGACGCACGTCCCCCGGTACGCCGTGGCATTCGGCCTCATGCGACTGGGACTCCTCACCCCCGACACCGGACTGATCGGACAGGCCGAAGGCGACAACGCCTTCACCGCCGCCGACCTCGGCAGCGACACCGCATCCGCCTACTGTGCGCGCGACGCGCACCGCATCCCCGCCGAGGACACCGCACAGAACTTCTCCTTCAGCCCCGCCGCCAGCCTCCGCGTCCAGCAGACGGTCAAGGACTCCCCCTCCATCGCCCCGCAACTGAGGCGTTCCCGGACCCCCGCGATGCTGATGATCGCCGAGTGCTCCTCCCAGGTCCGTCAATGGGAGACCACCGTCCTTGCCAATGACCCCGCCATCCAGCGCACTCAGTACATGCCCGGAGTCGGACATCACATGTGGAACGGCCTCGACGGCAACAACGACCGGGCCGTCGCCGTCATCACTGCGTTCCTTCAGGGCAAGCCAGCACCCCTGCCGAACTACCCGACCCGCGACGAGATCCCTACCTTCCTGCGCGACCACAAATGAAGACAGTTCAGCCCGTAATCGGCAACGGCAGGCGAAGCCTCGAAGCAGCCCCGGCCGTGCGGCAGGTACAGCCAAGGGCGATCTCTTACTGATCGTTTCAGAATGAGGTGCGCAGGCGGCGGAGGCAGATGAGACTGCAAGCCAGTTCGAGCAGGCCCTGGTGGAGGTCGGCTCGTCTTTCGTAGCGGGTGCGGAGCCGTGGGCAATGCTGTGTCGGGTCCCCGAGATAGTCACCAACAAATATCGGTTGTGAACAGCTGCACGGTCCTGCGACGGTGCCCGTGTGCATTGCAGAGCCGTCAACGAGTCTGACATCGAGGCGATCTTCGATCTCTTCGGCTGCGCCGAGCACGCCGCAATCGGGCGCCGGGAGACGACGCGAGCAGGCGTGCGTGACCTGCTCGCGAGCCCCGGCCTGGATGTGGCGTCGCGGGCGATGGTCGTGGAGTCGAAGAAGGGTCGGCTCAGCGGCTTCGTCGCCCTGCATCCGGCACCGCAGGGTGGCCAACTCCGGGCCCATCTGATCCTTGCACCCGCAGACGGCGCTACGGACACGGCCCGAGCACTGCTTCACCTGCTCGACGAGTGGGTGCTATGGGACGCGCCACACCCCAACACCCCCGTGACCATGTTTCAGCTGCCCAACTGCCCGGCCCATGACCTCATGGCCGCCGAGGGCTGGAGCATCGTGCACAGCTACACGCGCCTCAGAGTCGACCTGGATACCACCGAGTTCCCCCAACCGGCTCAGCCACCCCTCGGTGTGCGACTGCGCGTCGCTGCCGATGACCAGGACCGGCGCGCGGTTCACTCTGTGTTGGAGGACGCGCTGGCCGGGCACTGGAACCATCGGCGGCGTACCTTCGCCGAGTTCGACCGTGACCAGCGACAGCGCGGCAGCTACGACGCGGCCCTGTGGTGGCTGGCCGAGGTCGATGGGGTCTGTGCGGGTGCTGTCATCGCTCGCGACCCGTCAGAGCGCGCATGGATCGCCTGGCTCGGAGTTCTCGATGCCTACCGCGGCCGCGGCATCGGCACGCAGTTGTTGCGCACCGTCTTCCGGCTCCTCCGGGACCGTGGCCATCACAGCGTGGGCGTCGACGTCGACACCCACAACTCTGCCGGCGCTCTCAGCGTCTACCGGGCCGCCGGGATGAGCGAGCGGGGCACCGCTGACCAGTGGCGCAAGATCTACGCCCACCAGCCTTTCTGACCAATTCAGTTGAGACTCGGATCTTGCGCTCGGCGATCTTGGTCGGCAGGGTGTCCGCGTGCGTGCTGATCTTGTTTCAAATGACCTGTGGGAGCGCGTGGCTCCGCTGCTTCCGCTCGCTCCCGAACGGCGCCGCCGCTACCCCGGGCGGTTGCGCGTTCCGGACAGGGCGGCCCTCGCGGGCGTCCTGTACGTGTTGCGGACCGGTGTTGCGTGGCGCGATGTGCCCGCCGAAACTGTGGGCTGCTCCGGAGTCACAGCCTGGCGAAGGTTGCGCGACTGGACCGAGGCCGGCGTATGGCCCCGCTTGCACGCCGCCCTGCTGACCGAGTTGCGCCGCGCCGATCTGCTGGACTTGGACGACTGCGCGGTGGACGGGTCGCACGTCCGGGCTCTCAAAGGAGGGATCACGTTGGCCCCTCGCCCGTCGACCGATCCCGTCCCGGCTCCAAACACCATCTGATCGTTGACCGCAACGGAACTCCGCTCGTCGTCACGCTCACCGGCGGGAACCGACACGATGTCACCTAGCTCCTGCCGCTGCTGGACGCGGTCCCATCGATCCGGGGCCTGCGGGGACGCCCCCGTCGCAAGCCCCGACGCTTGTACGCCGACCGGGGCTATGACTTCGACAAGTACCGCCGCCTGCTGTGGAAGCGCGGCATCAAGCCGATGATCGCCCGACGCGGCGTCGCCCACGGCTCCGGACTGGGCAAGGTCCGTTGGGTCGTCGAGCGCGCCTTCGCCTGGCTGCATCAGTTCAAACGGCTCCGCACCCGCTACGAAAGACGAGCCGACCTCCACCAGGGCCTGCTCGAACTGGCTTGCAGTCTCATCTGCCTCCGCCGCCTGCGCACCTCATTCTGAAACGATCAGTTAGTCCGGAAAAGTGCAAGCGGCCTCACCGAAATCCTTGCCCGCGCACTCCGCTACCGAGGTCGCGAGGTCGAAGTCGAGCACCTCCACGTCCACTTGCCGCGCGTGCTCAAGACGTCCGCCAACGGCACCGCCCACCCCAGCCCCACGCAGGAGGCCACCCGATGAAGCGTCTCTTCCGCCGCTGCGGCCACGCGCCCGGCGCCCTCAGCCCCGAGGACCAGGCCGCCGTCGACCAGTTCCGCGCGGTGCTCGTCGCCCTGCGTGACCCGGAGCCCTGGATGCCCGCGCAACCCCCTCGGCCTCGCCGACACCCTGAGACACCACGGTCTGCCCGCCCGCGCAGCACGGAACACCGCCATGATGGACGCCCTGGTAGTCCTGCCGCCCATGGTCATCGCCGACCTGCTCGACATCCACCCCACGACAGCCGAACGCCGGGCCACCCTCGCTGGCGGGAACTGGTCCGAATACTTGGCAGCGCGACGCGCCGCCCCGAAGGGCAGTAGACCTTAGGGCGCAACCGCGGTCCTCGGGGATCGGTGATCGTCCGGTGGCGTTTGGCCGATCAGGCGCGGTCGTGGAGAGTGACCTGGTAGCCGTCGGGGTCGGCGAAGGTGAATGTCCGGCCGAAGGGGCCGTCGATCGGTGGGGAGACGATGGTGTGACCGTCGGCGACGAGAGCGTCGTGAATGGCCTGGACGTCTGTGGCGTGGAGCCAGATCGCGGCACCGATGCCGGGCTGAGCAACGGATGCGAGATCGGTTCCGGGAACGACGTCGCGGAGTGCGAACGCGATCGGCTTCGTCTCGAAGACGACGGCGTGCGGAGGTCCGGCCTGCGAGCGGACGAGGCCGAGGTACTGCTCGTAGAACGCCTGCGAAGCGTCGAGGTCGCGCGCTTGGAGCGAGATGAAGTCGGGGCCGGTGGCGGGCATGATGATGCTCCCTCTTTACGTGTCAGTTTTCTGACACAGGGCAATCTATGTCAGAATGCTGACATGAATCAAGACGGTGTCGGCGTCGACCTGGAGACGTCACTGGGCTACCTGCTGAAAGAGGCGTCGAGCGCCCTCCGTGCAGCCATGGAGGAGGTGCTGCGGCCGCTCGGGATGAGCGTGACGCACTACTCGTGCCTCGAGCTGCTGGCTCAACGACCGGGCTTGTCGAACTCCGAGCTCGCGCGGGGCGCGTTCGTGACACGGCAGTCGATGAACGTGCTGCTCCAGGCCCTGGAACGAGATGGTTACGTGACCAGGCCTGCGGAGGCACCCGTCGGGAAGGTTCTTCCCACGCGGCTTACGCCTCGCGGCCGACGGAGCCTCGAGAAGGCGACCGTAGCGGTCCGGTCCGTCGAGGTCGGAATGCTGGCCGGCATGACCGAGACCGAGCAGTCAGGCGCGTTCCGGATCCTGCAGAGCATGATCCATTCCCTGCGCGATGGCAACGACGGTGCATAGCTCGTTCCTCGGCGCACGTCTCGTCGCGCCCGGATAGGAGTGCAGCCGAGTGTCCCGTCTCACTCAATCGAGTCGTTTTCTCAACGAACCGAGTCGTTCGTGCTTCTGTCTCAGCGAACCTAGTCGCGCGACTGAGTGCCCACTGTCCGGTCTCAGCGAAGCGGGGCTTGTCGCACTGATCTGCGTGCTGACCGTGCGGTGTACGGGGCCGGGACAGGTTTGAGTGAGACGGTGTCCCGCTTTGGAGTGGCTCTTGTCTCGGTTCAGGTGGCTTGTCTCAACCCAGTGGACATCGTCCCGGTGTGGACGATCAGGGGGGCCGCAGAGCGGCAGGGGCAGGGCCGCCGATTTCGAGGTGGCCTGGGTTCAAGGCGGGGTCGAGGTGCGCGGTTCGCTGGCGGACGTGACGGAGCTGGCCTTCGAGGAGGCCGATCCGGTACGGGAGTTCCCGTCGTACCGGGGGCAGTGGAACTTTCCGGGCCTGTACTGGGCGGCCACGATGTTGCGGCATGTGGGGTTCGAGTCCTGGCTGGAGCGTGATCACGCGATCGCGATGGACTTCGACCCTCGGGTCACACGGTTCGCGTCGCAGCCGTTCTGGCTGTTCTGGACGTCGCCGGAGGGCGTGCGGCTATCCCACGCGCCGGACTACTTCGCACGTCGGGCCGATGGATCGGCCGTGGTGGTGGACTGCCGGCCGGAGGGGCGGCGCAAGCCGCGGGACCTGGCCAAGTTCGCCGGTACGCAGACTGCATGCGAGGCGGTGGGGTGGGACTTCCGGCTCGTGGGCGAGATCGACCGGGTGCGGATGGCGAACCTGCGGTGGCTTGCCGGGTTTCGTCATCCGCGGTTCGCGGAGGCCGGGTTGGAGGAAGTGGTCGAGGCTGCCTTCGCCGTTCCCGGACCGCTGGTGGGCCAGGCAGCTCACGTCGGTGACCCGATCCTGGTCCTGCCGGTCGTCTTTCATCTGCTGTGGTGCGGGCGGCTGACGACGGACCTGTCGCGCCCCTTGGGCGATCACTCTTTGGTGAGCCGGGTGGAGGGCTGATGGCCGAGCACGAGCGGCCCAAGGGCGTACTGCGGGTGGGTGACCGCGTTCGGTTCGAGGACCGAGTCCACACGGTGGTGGGTCTGTCGGGCACGACCGTCCGCCTGATCGACGAGCACAACACCGCAAGCATGGTGATGTTCGCCCACCTGATGGCGTCGGACGGGTTCGAACTGCTCGACTCGACAGCGACCACGCCGGGACTTCCGCCCTTCGGCCTGTTGGACACCGTCCCTGAAGTGGCCCTGCGCAAAGCCAGGTTCTTCGAGAAGCACCTGATCGAGGTGGAGACCGGGCTCCCTCCCGAGGCGCCGAAGGGAGCTGTTCCGCGGCCCGAGTACGACCCGCAATGGCGGACCGTGAGTGAACGGCTGACCGCCAAAGCCGCCGAACTGACCGCTTCGGGCACCGCAGTGACAGAGCGGACCCTCTTTCGGCTGCGGTCGAAATGGCGGGACGAAGGGCTCTAGGGCCTGGTGGACCGGAGGGCCACCAGGTTGTCCACGGCACCGGGCACCGGCCAGGTGGACAACCGCCTGGTCGAGGCAGTGCTTGAGGTCCTGGCCGCGCAGGAGAGCATGTCGACGGGGACCCGCACCCGCGTGATCCGGCAGGCCGAGAAACTGGTCGCCGAGCGGCACGGGGAGGGCACGGTCCCGCTGCCGTCGCGGGCAACCTACTTCCGGCTGATCAAGTCGCTTTCCGAGGGACGTCACAGTTTCGGGGCGGCCACGACCCGGCGCTCTCTGGCCGGGCGGCCGGAAGCGCCGTTCACCCCGACGCTGGCCGCCCGGCCTGGCGAGGTGGTGCAGATCGACACCACTCCGCTGGACGTGCTGGCCGTCCTGGACGACGGCGTGACCGGGCGGGTTGAGCTGACGATCGCGGTCGATGTCGCCTCCCGCACCATCTGCGCGGCGATCCTGCGGCCGGCCGGAACGAAGGCCGTGGACGCCGCACTGCTGCTGGCGCGGATGCTGGTGCCCGAACCGATGCGGCCCGGCTGGTCGGACGCCCTGCGGATGTCGGAGCCTCGCTGATCCCGCACGCCCGGTTGATGAGCGTCGACGCCCGCCTGGAGCACGCCGCGGCACGTCCGGTGATCGTCCTGGACACGATCATCGTGGACCGGGGCAAGGTGTTCGTGTCGGACAGGTTCGTCGCGGCCTGCCGTTCGCTGGGCATGTCCTTCCAGCCCGCACGTCCGGCCACGCCGACGGACAAGGGAGTCGTGGAGCGGACGTTTGAGTCCATCAACTCGATGTTCTGCCAGCACGTCGCCGGATATGTCGGCTCCGACACCACCCGGCGCGGCCGGGACGTCCAGGCGGTCTGGACGATCGCGGAACTCGCCGATCTCTTCCACGAGTGGGTTATCGCCCGGTGGCAGACCCGCCCGCATGACGCTCTGCGGAGTCCGTTCCTGCCGGGCAAGGCCCTCTCGCCAAACGAGGTCTACGCCATGCTGGTCTCGCGCACAGGCTATCTGCCGGTCTGTCTCGGCGGTGATGACTACATCGAGTTGCTGCCCGTCGAGTGGCGGAAGATCAACGACTACGGGATCACACTCGACTACCGCACCTATGACTGCCGGGAGTTGGGCTCCTACCGGCGTCAGCCGTCCGGAGTGGACACCAAGGGCAACCTCTGGGAGGTCCATTACGACCCCTACGACGTGTCGCATGTCTGGGTACGCGACACCCGGGCCGGAGGCTGGATCACGGTTCCCTGGACCCGGCTGGGCACGGTCTCGGCGCCGTTCGCCGACTTCACCTGGCGCCATGCCCGAGCCGTGCTGGCCGCCAAGGGGGCCGACGACACCGACGAGGACGCCATCGCCGTCGTCATCGACGACCTGCTGACCCGCGCCGGGAACGGGCCCGACCGGCGCATCGCCGGCCGCACCAAGGCGGCAACTGCCGTCCCCGCACTGCCACAGGCACGGCGCGAACCCGAGCCGGAGACGGACCAGGAACCTGACGGCGAAGGCGAGATCGCCCAGGTCATCCCGTTCGGCGTGTTCGACGCCTTCACCGACGGGAGTCGCTGATGACGCACTTCCTCGAGCCGGAAGAAGTCGACCACCCGCTGACGACCAAGGAGGGCTGGACCGCCTTCACCGCGGAGACCACCAACCCGCCGGCCGTCCTGCCGCCCGCAGCCCTCCAACGGCTCACCGAGGCGGAACGAACCGCCTACTACCAGGCCCTGGAGGACTACCACGCGCAACTCGTCATCGTCTCCACCCCGACGATCCGCCATGTCACCGCGACCGGCCGCAAGCGCATCCTGCTCAACCGGCACCAGCACTCCGCCCGCCGCGGACTGATCGTCTCGGGCCCCGCCGGGACCGGAAAGACCACCGCCATCACCCAACTGGGCAAGAATTACGAACAGTTGGGACGCCGTCGCGGCGAGATCCCGCCGGACTGGCTGCCGGTCGTCTACGTCACCGTCCCGCCCGCGGCCACACCGAAGATGCTGGCCATCGAGTTCGCCCGGTTCATCGGCCTGCCGCTGCCGTCGCGCTTCAGCCAGGTCGAAGTCACCAACAAGGTCTGCGACCTGCTCTGCACACTCGGCTGCCGACTCGTGCTCATCGACTTTACCGACCGCGGGTAGTGCCGCCTGTGATGTTCGTCTGGGTCTGTGACGTGGGCGTCCCGGGCTCGTTTACCGACCGGATCCGGAGCGTCTGTCATGTTCCGGGGTCGGTACGGAGGACGAGTGGTACGGCACGTGGTGGTCGGGGACTTGAGGGTCCAGCAGATCGTGCGGAAGGAGGGGCGGCGGTCGTGGACGATCGTCTGGCCCGAGGGGACTGTCCATACGGAGGCGGACCGGTTCCTGCGCGTCCATGACGGCTCGGGCACACAGCGGACGTACGCGTATCTGCTGGTGGATCACTTGCGGTGGCTGGAGCGCGAATGCCTGGGCTTCGGCACAATCCAACTGCGGGATCTTGAGCGGTACATGGGGATCGTCGAGGCCGAGGTCCGCATGCCGCTCGGCGAGCCGTGGCGGGTGGGCAAGCGGCCCTACGGCCGCTCCGCGCTGTCGACCGCGGCGGCCTGCTTGAAGAGCTTCTACCTGCACCAATCCTCCCTCGGCGTCAACGGCGAGCTCGGCAAGAAGCTCGACAAGTCCCGGCTGCCGTCCCGAGTGGACCGCCGTCGCTCGTTCCTCGGGCACGTGAAGTCCTCGCTGTCCGCGAACCCGCTCGCGCCGAAGGGACCGCGTCGTCGGCACCCGAAGATGCTCCCCGACGGGGCCCGGGAGAAATTGCTGGAGGTCGTAAACGCGGCCCGGGACCGGCTGGTGGTGACCTGGCTCGCCGACGGGGGCCTGCGGATCGGCGAGCTCTGCGGGCTGCACCTGATCGACCTGCACTTGCGTGAGAACGCGGCCTGCCACGAGTGCCGCACCCCGCATGTCCACATCTGTCACCGCCCCGGAAATCCGAACCGGGCCGAGGCGAAGACCAAGGAGCCCTGGAAGGTCGAGGGCGGGACGGTGACCGGCGGGCTGATCAAGCGGGTCAGCCCGGCGATGGTGCACACCTACTTCGAGTACGTCACCAGCGAGTACCCGCGCGGGGCCGGGCACGGCATGCTCCTGGTCCAGTTGCACGGCGGCGATGCCGGGCAGCCGTGGGCGCCGGTCGGGGCCCGCCGGATGCTCGGCCGGGCCGGGAAACGCGCCGGGCTGGGCGTCGTGAAGCCCCATGCCTTCCGGCACAGCTTCACCTCGGCGGTCCTCGATGCCGCGGACGGCAACACGCTGATCGCCCGGGACGCGGGTGGCTGGGCCTCGGCCGCGATGGTCGATGAGGTCTACGGGCACGTCGATGTCCACGACCCCGTGTTCGATGCCGCGCTTCGTACGGTCTGGGGTGAGGGCCGGTGAAGCGGGTGGAGTTCCTGCGTCCGCTCTACGCGGAGCGTCCGGACCGGCAGGAGCGCGACCGGCTGGAGATTCTCACGGCGCTGATCAACGCGCCGTCCTTCGATCCGGTCTTCCGTGCGGACATCGTGCGGATCCCGCGCGGTCATGCCATCTACCGGTGGGAGTGCGTGGTCGCTGGCTGCGAGCGTGCACGGGGCGGCGGGGATCTGTGCTCGATCCACCGCCAGGAGTGGGCCCAGGCGAGGGAGCGCGGGATCGGCAAGGCCGCCTTCGTCGCCGCGGCCCAGCCGCTGAGTGCCTTCGCCTCGCGGGAGGACGCGGTCTGCCGGATCTGTCCCGAGCATCCCGCTGACCGTCATGACCTGCGGCTGTGTCAACGTCACCGCAACCGGTGGAAGTTGCACCGCCAGCAGCACGGCGAGGACGCGGACTTCGCCGGCTGGGTCAGCCACCAGCAGGTCTTTCCCGGCTACGGTCCCTGCCGGGTGGTGGTCTGCCCCTCGCTGGCCGACTCCCCGCTGGGGTTGTGTCCCGGGCACGATGCCCACTACTGCAAGCAGGGACGGCCCGGCGGGGCGAGTCTGCCGGACAGCTGGTGGCAGCGCTACGAGCATCACGGGGCACCGGTCCCGGTCAGCTTCGGCGACGAGGAAGCCTTCCGCTCCTGGTGCGCGCGGGAGACCGCGCTGCCCTGGCCAGGGCAGCTCAACCTGCGCGGCCTGCGACCGCTGGTGCGGGCCGAGCTCCAGTGGGGGATGTTCGTGCACACTCAGCGTCCCCGGGCGAGCCGCTGGGACCTGGCCTGGCTGCAGAAGCTGGTGACCATCTGCCGGGCCGGCAGCGTGAACTCGCTTATCGACCTCGACCTGAGCAACTGCAGCCAGTTCACCGGCGGCATCGCCAAGGAGATCCTCCACGAACTGCGGCTGGTCTACTTCACCCCCGAGCAGGCCAAGGAGAGCGGCTTCCTGGAGACCGAGCACTTCGGCGTCCGCTTCGCCCACCGCAGCGGCCACATCGATCTCAGCGGCATCCCACAGCGCTGGCTGCGGGACCTGACCTGGGATCACCTCGCGGGCCTGCTGCGGTCACCCCGTTGCCCCCGAACTGCCGGCGTTCTGGACGACCTGCGCCGGGCCGCACTCGAACTCGGTGTGTTCCTGGAGCTCGACGCAGCGGGCGACGGCCATGACCCGACCGTGTTGCGGAGCGAGCATGCACAGCGCTTCGTCGCCGATCAGCGCCGCCGCGAACGCGATAGCCTGCCGTCCCTGGCGATCAAACGCCCCGGCGGTGCTCCCAGCACCATCACCCTGATCACCCGGAGCATCGTCTTCAACGCTGCCCGGCGGCTGCTGCGGGAGGCAATGGACAGCGGGGCGGCCGAACGCCTCGGCCTGAGCCGGGAGTTCATCACCGCCATGCCCGCCGCGGGCAGTTCGACGCTGCGGGCCCGCCGCCCGTTCCCCGACGAGGTCGCCCGCGCCCTGGCGGACGAGGAGAACCTCGCCCGCCTGACCGACAGCGACACCCTGGACCTGGGGATGCGCGACATCTGGGAGGCGACCGTCATCACCGGCCGCCGCATCGGTGAGGTCCTCAAAGTGCGGTGGGACTGCCTGGGCCGCTACGGCGGACTGGCGATGTTCTGGCACGACCAAACCAAGGTCGGCAACTACGACGCGGCGATCCGCATCCCCGAACGGCTCCACGACCTGCTCGCCGAGCGGCAGCGCAAGACCTTGGATCGCTTTACCGCCGAGCACGGCTACAGCCCGAGCGGCACCGAACGCGCCCGGCTGGCGCTGTTCCCCACAACCCATCGCAACCCGGACGGCACCGTGTCCCTGACACACCAGTGGTTCTACAGCCGTTTCCGGCCCTGGGTCGACGGCCTCGACCTCGGCCACTACGTCCCCCACCAGGCCCGTCACACGCTGGCGACCAGCCTGCTACGGGCCGGGGCGAGCCTGTCCCACATCCGGCGCTACCTCGGCCAGGTCTCCGACCGCATGGCCGAGCACTACGTCCACCTGACCAGCGATGATCTGGAGAACGTCCTCCAGCACGTCTGGGTCGCCGGCCCCGGCACCGCCCGCCCCGGCGAACTCCTCGCCGGGGAGACCACCCCGCTCACCCGCGAGCAGGCCCAGGCCCTCGCCATTGATCTGTCCCGCCGCAGCACCCCCGCCGAGGGCGGCTTCTGCACCTTCCAGCCCGTCGTCGACGGCGGCGCCTGCCCCTGGAACCTGGACTGCCACAACTGCGACAAGTTCGTCCTGTCCGGCGCCGACCTGCTCTACTGGCGGCGCAAGCGCGAGCAGTGGCGGCTGCTGGCCGAGGGCGCCCCGGACGACGCCACCGCCGACTACCTCCACCGCTATTTCGAGCCCACCGCCCGCGCCATCGACGGCCTGGAGAAGGCGCTGGCCGGCCTCGGCCTCCTCGACGACGCCCTCGCCCTGGACCTGCGCAAACCCCAGGACTACTTCCACCGCGTCTGGTCCACCGCCTTCCGCGCCGCCGATCTGGCCGACGCGGGCAGCGATGAGCAGAGCAAGTACAGCGATACGTGCACAGCCGACGACGACCCCGAACGGGACATCGCATGAAGACCGCCACCGTTCCAGAACCCCGCACGGCCGCCGCCCTGGCAGCCCGGCGCCGCAAGACCGAAACCGCTCTCCAGCGGGTCCACGAGGCCATCGCTCGGCTCCGGCGCGAGAAAACCCAGGTCAGCGTCGCCGCCGTCGCCCGCCGCGCGGACGTCTCGCGCACCTTCCTCTACGACAACCCCGAAGCCAGAGCCGCGGTCGCCACCGCGATGGCGCAGGCCAGCGAACGACGGACCCGGACGCTCGCCGAGCAGGACGACGAGCCAGAAGCAACCTGGCGCGAGCGGGCCCTGAACGCCGAAGAGGGCCTCAAGGCCGCCCACGCCGAGATCCTCACCCAGCGCACCCGCATCGGCGAACTCCTCGGCCAGATCCGCGACTTGCAGGCCGAATGGACCGAGGAGGCCATCCAGCGGATCACCACCGAGAACACCACGCTCAAGCAGCGAGTCCGCCAGCTCACCGCCGACAACCGCACTCTCGACGAGAGGCTCAAGGCCGCCCGCTCCAACCTCCGCTTCCAGGACCGCCGCGTCGCCGACCTCGAAGCCCGCCTCGCCGATCCCGGCTCGTGAAGTGCTCCTGTCCCGCTCGCCACTTCACGGCGCGTCCACCGTCCCGGTGGACGCGCCGTTCGATGAGAGTGTCAATGGGACATGCCGACCAGTGAGGCGAGTCGCACTGACGGAGGCGGTGGGTCCCGGGTTCAGTTGTCAGTTCGGTCGTCTGGACAATTGCGGGGGAATTTTGACACGGTGAGGTGCACCGGCCCGGTAATCGAACATGCGGCCGATGCCTTCTGGGGGTCCAGCCGTGTCATCCGCCCGCCTTTCACCGGACGCTGCCGCCTTCTATGCCGCACAGAGCGCCTTCTCCGACCCCGGCAGCCTTGCCCCGCTATATGCCGACCTACCGGATGATCCCGCTCAACTCGCCTGTGTGGCCCGCGATCTGATGGTCCACCGTCTGGAAGGCGAACAGTTCCGCTATGCCATCCCGCAGGACCGCCTGCACAACGATGCCGAGACGCGCTACCTCGACGACATCTTGCGGATCGTCATCGAGCGAAACGGCGCCCCGCTGACGCAGCGGCGCGAGATGGGTGACCGCTTCGTCGGCGTCTGCCGCGACTTCGCGCTGCTGCACTGCTCGTTCCTGCGCCACGCGGGCATACCCGCGCGCCTGCGGTCCGGCTTCGCCGACTACTTCGGCTCGGACGGGTTCCACGTCGATCATGTGGTGACCGAGTACTGGGACGCCGAGCGGGGCTGGCTGCTGGCCGATCCCGAACTGGCCGACCCGACGGTCATCGACACGTGGAAAGTGGACTTCGACCCGATGGACGTGCCGCGCGACCGCTTTCTGGTCGCGGGCAAGGCATGGCAGGCCATCCGAGCGGGCGAGGCGGACCCGAAGTCCTTCGGACTCCACCCACCGCAGGACGGGCCGATGTTCGGAGAGTGGTTCGTGGCAGGCAACATCCGGCTCGACCTCGCGGCGTTGAACAAGGTCGAGACGCTGCTGTGGGACATCTGGGGCACGGAACCGGACAGCGACGAGAAGATGACGGACGCGATCCGTGAACTCTACGACCAGACCTCACTGGTGGCCTGTGACGACGTCCCCTTCGATGCGGCGCGGAAGCTCTTCGCGCAGAACGACGGGCTGCGGACACCAAGGACCGTGCTGTCCTTGGCGCCGTTCAATGGCCCGAGCGAAGTCACCCTTAGGTGACAGCCCCGCCGGATGATCGGCACTCGCACCACAACAACGAGGCGCTCCACGCAGACGGGCCAGAGCCTGCGGAGTACACCCGCTGAGACCACCCGGACGAGCTACAGCAATCGCCCCGGCTCGCCGTCGCGGACATGTAGTCTATGGATCACCGCAGGTCAAAGTCGGCTTACGGGCTTCCTCGGTCGGTAAAGTCGATGAGCTCCACAATCTCGACATCGGTACGCGGGTGGGCGCCGAGGCATCCGACCAGATCAAGTACCTGTCCGAGCGCATCCCCGCGACGTTCGTCCTGGCCGGCGTCGACGTCGAGGGCACCGGACTGTTCGCCGGACGCCGCGGCGGACAGATTGCCAGCCGCTACACCCTCATTCCCACCAGCCCATTCCGCCACAAGACCGAGGAACAGCGCGGCTCCTGGCGATCGCTCGTGCTGACGCTGGAGGAGTCCCTGCGGCTGCGCGCCCACCGCCCAGGCACCTTGCTGGACCTGAGCTCTTACCTGCACGACCGCACCGGCGGAATGATCGGCAGTCTGTCCCACCTCGTCCGCGAAGCCGCCCTGGACGCCATCCTCGACGGCAGCGAGAAGATCACCAAAACCTCACTGGAACGAGTTGACCTGGACGAAAGCGCCGAACAGCAGACCATCCCCCGCGCACGTCGGCGCCGGAGCCGCGGCACGAAACGCATCGCGTGACCGCCCGGCCGCGGACCCTGCCCCTCACGCCGCCGCCCGTCCATCACGAGACCATCGGCTCCTACCTGAACCGCCTCGCCGACGCCAACCACCTCAGCATCGGCTACCTCTCGCACCTGGTCGACCCGTCCCGCCAACACCGCCGAGTCGACAACCGAGTCGGCTACTGGACTCCAGAAGCACTGAGACGGCTCGCCATCTTGACCGGCCGGCACCCGTCATCCTTGATCCACGCGATGCCGCCGCTCGGCTCGATCGGAGACCCGCTTCGGCACCTTCGGTCCGCCACCGAGGAGGTCGTCGAGCCACGGCGGCGTCCAGCCTGCCGCCTCTGCATGGCCTGGCGGCGCGTCCACGGTCTCGTCGTCCGCAGCACCCCGCACCATGAAGGTGTCTGCCACCGCCGCTGGCTCCTCGGCGATGAGCAACACGACCTGACGCGACTGCCCGAGGTTCTGCGGGCCAACCTCCAACATCACCGGATCGTCCGCCGGGGCACCCATCCCTCCACCGCGTTGGCCTTCGTCGACGCCCGCGACCGCCTGACCAGGTGGTTCACCGGTGAGAGAAGCGGAGAGCCCCTTCGGCAGAGGTGGAACCGCCGACTCGAAGTGCTCGGCGAGGACCCGTTCGGTGATCCCCACCGCCCCTCCGACGCCCGGGTCGAACTGGCCACCTACCCTGAAGCCGTCGTTCTCACCGGCCTGTTTGCCTCGGCCTACTGGCGAGACCATCCCCAGCTGCTGGCCGAAGCGGCACAGCGACTCCACATCGCACCCCATCAGCTTCCGCTGCGTGAGATGGTGATCACCACGATCGACAAGGGGTGGTGATCTCACTCCCCGTCTGTCAGTGGCAATCGCCATCATGGGAGACATGACCAACCCGAACTTGACCACCGGCAGTGTCTGGCGGCTCCGACTCCACCACGGCGACCAGGAGATCGCCCGGCTGGCCGTGACCGGCGCCGATATGCCCTGGATGCACGCCGAAGTCGAAACGCTTCCTGGTTTTGAAGAGTTCCGTCCCCTCTTCAGTGAGCAAGAGCAGGCTGTCGACGAGGAGGACTGGGAGCGGGCCGAGGACTGCTACACCAACATACGCAGCGCGCTCACCCTGACGTTTCCCGACGGCGGCCCGGTCGCCGAGTTCATGCTGCACATCCACGACGACGGCACCGCCGGCTGGCGCTGGCACGACGAACCCTTCGATGCGGTGAACCCATGACGACCTGGGTTCGCTGCTTCTGGGACGAGGAAGCCGTCTGGTTCTACTTCGAGCTGGACGCCAATGGCTATGCGATCCGGCAAGTTGAGTTGCAGGAGTCCGGGAGCAAGGCTCTGACCGCTGCCTCGCTGGCCGAGTGGCAAGAAGCTCAAAGAGACGGTCGGTCAGCTGAATACGAGAGCGTCTACGGCCTGACCGCGGAACCACCCATCTCCGAGTGGGAAGGGCACGACCCGCAATGGTTGTCGGCCGACGAGTTCGAGATCGTTTGGTCGACTGCCCGCGGTGAGCTTCAGGATCGTCAGCGGCGACCTTCTTCCTGAACACGTCCACTACTGCGGCTTCCGACTAGGAAACTGCCATCTTCAATGCGAAACCGGCCGTCAAACGTCTCGCCATCCTGACAAGGTCCTGCTCAGGCGGCATCACTCTCGCCATGATCCATGAGACGAGCCAACCGCACCGCCCACGCGTCTTCACGACGCCTCGTCACTGCCCCCAGCAAGTCGCGGTTGATCCTGTCACCCCGCAGGTCAACGGCCTCGCCCCTGCAAGATCTAATGAGACGGGACAGTGCCCACCGAGCCGCACCGCACCGCCCCTCTTAAGCGATCTCAATGCTGAGTTGGGAACCCAGCTCCTCGAAGCCCAATGCAGCCGCAACACGCCGGGAGGCGGGCGGGCGCGCGCGCCACTGCGGCAGCAGCCCGACAGCGAGGGCATGAGCGACCGCCGCTGAGCCCGTCACCCGTGCCAGTCCTCGCCCGCGCGTTTCTGGCGCCGTCAGGACGCAGACATGGGCCGTCCGCCTCGGCCAGGCCCGATATCCCGCAGCAGCAACCACTTGGCCATGCTCGCGAACCACGAACGCGGGCGACGTAATCTCGTCCAGAGCAGCCTCACCAGCGTCCTCGTGACCAGCCACCTGCTCCAAGCTCCGCAAATCCGGATGATCGGCTGACAGTTGCTCCACGGTCAACGCGCCAGCTTCCACCGGCCGGAAGCCCGCTGGGGACACATATGACAGCGCCGCGGGCCCGAGCGCCCGAGCCACCGGAAGGGCCTCCCGGACCAAAGCGCTATCCACGACGGCCTCTACCGGCAGTCTCCCCAGTGCCTCACGAACGATCATGGCGGCACTGTCACTCGGCGCGGTCACGATCGCTGATCCGCCCAGAGCTACCACTCCGACCCAGCCAACCGGGCACAGCCCGGACCGCGGGGAGACCACAACGTTCACGCCGCCCGGCGGGGCGAACGACACCGGCGCCTGAGCCAGGTCCTCCCAGAGCCCACGGGCTCGGGCCACCAACGGATCCATCGACATGGCTTCGATCCTGCCAGCCGGAGCAAGCTGCTGACCTGGGAATTAACGAGAGGCATCGGCGGCTGTGGCACGGCGACAGTCCATCGACGTCGTCGCGGGCGAACCGGATCGACTGGGATCACATGAGACGGACAGATGCAGTCTGTCTCAACGAACCGAGTCCACGTGTCTCACCCAATCCAGTCCACGCAGGTCAGCGTCACGCAGACGACTGACTTCGATGAGACAGGACACCGAGCGTGAAAATCCGTGTCGGCGACCTTGAAGACCGACAGACCCCGACTGCACCCTCTTCTGCGATGAGCCCTCAAACTGAGGCACCCCAGGCCAGGCGGCTCCCCTGCCTCATCTTGTCGCCGCTGACGTGACCGGGTCGGGTGTGGGGCTGCTTGCCCTGCGGGCGAATACTGCAACTCTCGAATACCGACACTTCACCAGTGCCTCTATCCAGGCGACGACCCGTCAGTGCTCATTCCCCGGATACCGCGCGCCGTCCGCACGCACGGCGTCTTCTTACGGCATCCGCACCCTTGTGTGTAGGCGGTCAGTGGCCAGTTGTGTAAGCGGTACGTCGGGGCTGGTGACTACACCGAGGACCACACACCGAACCACTGCTCGGCGTCGAACTCCTTGAAGCGTTCTACCTCGGTGAACCCCAGCTTGGCCGCGAGGCGCATCGAGCGGGCGTTGGCGGTCTGGGTGCAGAGCACCACAGGCTCGCCGGGGAGCGCGTCGGCGAACCAGTCGAGTGCCGCTTTGCACGCCTCGGCGGCGTATCCGCGTCCCCAGGCCTCCGGCAGGAACATGTAGCCGAGCTCGGTCTCTTCGGCATCCGGACGGACGTGACCCGGACGCTCCGCGTCGCGTCGATCGAGCGTGATGGTGCCGATCATCGCTGCGTCGAAATCGATCACGAAAAGGCCAGGTCGCCGCCCGGGTACCTCAGGCACCGCGCGTTTGAGCTCATCACGCGGTCGAGGGCCACCGAGGTAGGTGCGCACCTCCGACGATGCGAACAATTCGATGAAAGCCGCACGGTCCCGGGGGCTCGGACTCGCGGAGCACGAGCTGTTCGGTCCGTATCGGGGTAGGCGGCCAGGCGACGCGTCCGAGTTCAGCCATGGCGGGCAACATATCGCACGCATGTGAGCATGATCCTACAAAGACGGCATGGTTGAGCGACGTTATGGCTGGGGTTGCCGTTCGATGTGATCGACGCCCCCACGATTCAAGGGGATCGACGGTTGCGGTCGCCGCGTCTCCGACCCGCTGCACGACAGTCGCACACTCCAGGGAGCCATGTATGAATACTGCTGACTTTCCGGAGGTACAGGCGGCAGCGGGGACGGTGCGAGGACGCCGAGAGGCGGGACTTGCGGTCTTCCGCGGTATCCCGTTTGCGCAGCCACCGGTGGGTGAGCTGCGCTTCGCCGCACCGCAACCGGCCCGAGGCTGGGACGGGGTGCGGCAGGCATTCTCGTTCGGGCCGCCACCCCCGCAGGAGCCGTTGGGACCGCAGATGGCTCCTTCCGAAGACTTCCCTGCCGACGACTGGTTGACGGTCAACGTCTGGGCGCCGGACGCGGACCCGGCGGCCCGCCGCCCGGTGATGGTGTGGATCTACGGCGGCGCCTACAAGTTCGGCTCCGCTGATGACCCGGCCTGCGACGGGAGCCGTCTGGCCCGGGACGGTGACCTCGTCGTGGTGACCTTCAACTATCTGGTCGGCATTGAGGGCTTCACCCGCCTCGACGGGGCACCGGCCAACCGCGACCGGCTCGACCAGGTCGCCGCCCTCGAATGGGTACGGGAGAACGTCACAGCCTTCGACGGTGACCCCAGCCAGGTCACCGTCTTCGGCGAGTCCGCGGGCGCCGGTTCCATCGACGCCCTGATGGTCATGCCGAGCGCCCGGGGCCTGTTCCGCCGCGCCATCGCCCAGAGCGTGCCCGCATCGTGCGGCTTCGGCGTCGCACACAGGCTCGGAAACGATCCGACGAGCAGCTGACCGTGCTCATCGTGTTGGTGTTCGGAGTGCTGGTCGCCCCCACTGCCTTCGGGCAGGGGATCCTCAACGTGGTCGGGCAGCTCGCTGAGGGGATCACACAGTCCAGTCGCTGAGACTCCGCGAGGTAGGACTGTGGGCGACGCGGAGGCCGGGTTGGGGCCACCAGTAGGAGCGTGTGCGCACCGACGTGGTGCCCTCGGCGTCGATCTCGACTTCACTCCCTTGGGGGCCAGTTGGTCAGGCGTGGAAGGGTGACTGTCGTGCGCGTGGGCGGCGCTGTCCGGTTCGGATTTGGTTGACGTCGAGGTTGCTCAGTCAAGGACCGCGAGGTGGTCGGTGGTGCCGCCGCGCCACTCGATCATGAAGAGGGTGGCGTCGTCGCTGGTGTGTCCGCCCCGTTCCCTCTTCAGGGTGTGGGAGAGCCGGCGCAGATCCGCCCGCACCCCCTGTGACGGCTCTTCTCCCAGGCGGTTGACGCAGTGGATGAGGCGTTCCTCGCCGAACGGCTCGCCGCCGGTGACGTGTTCCTCGATGATGCCGTCGGTGTAGCACAGCACCCGGTCGCCCGGCTGGAGCAGATGCTCTCGGATCCGGGGCAACTCGCCGCCGAAGCCGACGGGCAGCGTCGTCGCGCTCTCCAACTGCCGCTCGACCCGGCCTTCGCGGATCAGCAGCGGCGCGGGGTGGCCCGCGTTGACCATTTCCAGCTCACCGGTGGCGATGTTGATGTGCATCAGCTGGGCGGTGACGAAGTGGTCGGGACCGAACTGCCGGGAGATGGCGTCGTCCATGAACGCGTATTTCTCGGCCAGGCTGACGAACACACGCCGGGCATGCCGGTAGGCGCCGATGGCCACGGTCGCCATCACGGCGGCGTCCAGGCCGTGGCCCATCGCGTCGATCACGGCCATGTGCAGGATGTTGCCGTTGAGGGCGTAGTCGAAGCTGTCGCCGGCGACCCGGTAGGCGGGCTCCAGGACGCCGGCAACCGAGACCTGCGGCAGGGTCATCGTCAGCGGCGGCAGCAGGTTCCACTGGATCTCCGCGGACACGCTCATCGGCTCCCGGCGCCGGGCCAGGAAGAACTGGTCGGTGTAGGCGTTCTTGGTGACCAGCATATCGGCGACCAGGCCGGCGAGCCTGCGCAGCAGGCGCCGGTCGGCGTCGCCGACCGCGTCCAGAGTCAGGGCCATCACCCCCACCTGGTCGCTGCCGTCCAGCAGCGGTAGATACATCCGCACGCCGCCGTGGGCCTGCGGCACCTCGACGACGTCCTCGCTCAGGAAGGCCCGGCCGGCGGGGGAGTCGGCCATCGGCTCGGGCTGGCCGACGTGCAGCTTCCTGCCCGCAAGCGGCACCAGCACCTCCTGCGCATAGTCCTGCAGCAGGATGGAGACGTCCCGGCCACCGATCCCGGCCAACTCCTCCGCGATCAACGGGGCGATCAGCTGCGGCGGCATCAGCCGCGCCCGATCCAGCAGCAGACCGAGCAGCCGCTCACCGAAACCCTCCGACCGATCCACGCTCTTCTCGCTCATGTCGTCTCGCCACCTCCTCCCTGCCACCCATACCGGCTCGCCGCTTCCGCACAACCTGAACCTGGGAAAGCCGCCGGAGCGGCTCATTACGCCATGCGCAGCATGTCGGCCCGCGCTGTCCGCACAGAGTGATCAGGCGGCCCGGGTCAGCGAGGCCGCCGTTCCGGCCGGCGGTGAGGGTCGGCCACAGGCCAGTCGCCTGGTCGCCGTGGCTCGGCGGTTCACGGCGACGCGGACCGCATGCTGGTCACGGGCAGGCGGGCGGGGGCGAGGGTGCGGGGACCGAACTCTTGAGCGCGGAGGCCCCGCATGTCGCCGTTCTGCGGAGCGTCATGCACGGCGGTCGTGTCCTCCGGATGACACGACGCCGACACCAGCCCCCGCTACGGCATACTTTGAGCTGGCCCGTGCCAGCGACACAGACGGCACGGGCCACTTTCCAACAACGACAACACTCCTCTGTGCCGTCTCACAACGAAGACCGAATAGCCGCATGCCTCCAACGGTGTGTTACGGATAGCACGGGCCCGGGAGCCATGGCCGCTCCACGCGACAGCCGGGGACAAGGCGCAGTCGAGCAGAAGCCTGCGGTCGGGTCAGCGCAGGCGGACCACGGTGACGACCGCGTGCCGGGTGGTGCCGGCTATGACCTCTACGACGACTTCCCCGCTCACGGGTGTGCAGGCGTCGCCGCCCTGCGTGTACGCGCGCTCGGGCTGGGGGACCAGGTGCGGGGCGATCCGGGTGGCCAGGGCCGTGGTCAGGCGTTGGGACAGCGCCACGCGCCCGTCGGGGAGCCGTACGGCGAGCGCCCGCGGCTGGCGCACGGTGCCGGTGAACCCGACGACGGCCGCCTCGATGGTGTCCGCGTGGCGGATCTTCAACCATGCGCTGGTGCGGCCGGCCCGGTAGGGGGAGGTGGTGCGTTTGGCGACGATGCCTTCGACGCCGCGCTTGTGAAGGGTGTTGTACCAGGTGAGTGCGGTGTCGCGGTCGGTGGTGGCGGAGACGGCCTGGATCGGGGTGTTTACGGGCAGGCCTGCCAGGAGCTTGAGGAGGGCTGCGCGGCGCTCGCTGTACGGACGCGGCCGGACGTCGCCGGACGGCAGTTGCAGGGCGTCAAAGGCGATGTAGTGCGCGGGGCGCTGGGCGGCCAGTCGGTGGGCGCGGGCGGGGGAGGAGGCGGCTCGGGCCTGTGCGGCCTCGAAACTGATCCGGCCGTCCTCGGTGGTGATGACGGCCTCGCCGTCCAGAACGGTCCCGGCCGGGAGGTACTGGCCGGCGAGGGCGAGGTCGCCCCATACGGCGGTGACGTCGCGTCCGGAGCGGGCCTGCAGCCGGACCCCGTCGCCGGTCCGCCACATGATCATTCTGTGGCCGTCCAGTTTTACCTCGTAGCTCCAGTCCGTGCCGGTGGGCAGTTCCGGTACGGACCGGGCGAGGGCGACGGAGACGGGCCAGTCCACCCGTCCAGCCTGCGACGGCCGTGGCCGCGGCGCCCGTCGGTGCCGTCGGGAAGCGGGCCGTGCTGGGGGCTCATAGGCTGGTGGGGCTCGGGGCTGTCGTCGAGGTCTGTGATGCCCCGACCGCTGTGGAGTGGCGCCATTTCTTTTGGCCTGGTGACTTCTCTGAACTAAACGGGGTGGGAGTCCGAGGCCAATCTCCATTACGCCAATCTCCACGACAACCACAACGGTGCGTGGGACTACGTCGATTGCTACTGACCTCACTGGCCAGGCCCCGCTGAGCAGGCAGCCCCCTCCGGGGCGTTGCTGGGAGCAGCCGACGAACGGTGCGGTGTGAACCTTCCCCTTGATCGTGGACACCTGGAGACTGGGACCTGAGGTTCCAGAGGAAGTAGCACCAGGTGGGAAGCATGTACGCGAAGCGGTACACCGAGGAGTTCAAGCGGGACGCGATCGCGCTCGTCGACTCCTCGGGCAAGACGGTCACTGCGGTTGCGAGGGAGCTCGGCATC
>NZ_JBEYFS010000101.1:0-39150 GCF_040634475.1 Streptomyces sp. NPDC007095 | reverse complement strand
GAGCAGGGTCAGGACTTCGACCTCCAGCACGTCACCGGGCCGTGCGTCGTGCAGTGCCACGGGTCCGGTGACGACGTGCGGGCCGTGTGTCTGCGGCAGGTGTTGGCGTGCGGAGGCGGCCAGTTCGACGGCGTCGTGCAGCAGGCCGTTCGCGGCGATACCGGCCGCCCCGAAGAAGGCGGCCGGGTCGCGGCCCTGGTCTTCGAGGATGCCCTCGTGGCTGATGGTGTCGAAGGTGACGGTCTCGCCCGAGCGGACGGTCAGCGCCGCTTCGGCGGTGGCGTTGGGCAGCAGGCCCCAGTGCACCCGGGACGGGTCGGCGGCCAGGTAGTGGTCACCGTCCAGGGGGCCGAGTCCGGGTTGGAGGAGCTTCACTTCAGGGCCTCCCGCAGGGCCCCGGCGGTGAGGGTGAATCCGAAGCACTGGCGGACGTTGTAGAGGGTGGCGTCCATGCAGTACGCGGGCGAGGTGGTGGCCACTGCGTCCTGGACCATGACGACGTCGTAGCCGAGGTTCGCGGCGTCCATGAGGGTGGCCAGGACGCACTGGTCGGCGTTGACGCCGGCGAACAGCAGGGTGTCGACCCGCAGGTTGCGCAACACGCTGTCCAGTTCGGTGTCCTGGAAGCCGCTCATCCGGTACTTGGAGACATGGAGGTCGCCGTCCGCGGTCTCCAGTTCGGCGACGATCGCGGCCGAGGGGCTGCCCTGCTCCAGTACCCTGCCGCCCGGAAGCGGGGCGCCGATGCCGCCGCCGGTGCCGTCCGGGTCGTAGACGTGCAGGACGCCGGGCGGGAGGTTGGCCCGGTCGGGGCGGTTGCCCCAGTTGAGCCAGACGACGGGGACGCCCGCGGCGCGCAGCGGAGGCAGCAGGCCGGCGATGACGGGGACGGGGGCGCGCGCGGGGGCCACGTCCACGCCGACGGAGGCGAGCCAGCCGTCGGGCGAGCAGAAGTCGTTCTGCATATCGACGACGATCAGCGCGGTCGCGGCGAGGTCGGCGGTCACGGTCTGTGGCAGTGCCTCGACGGTGACGGGGTGCGGGTCGCGGTGGGGGCGGGCCAGTACGACGGTCTTGCCGTCTGCCCGCCAGGCGTTGCGGGGGTTGGGTCCGATCAGGCCGTGGGCCTCAGGCATGCGCGGGGTTCCTCGAATCGGTGACGAAGTCCAGCAGGGCTCGGTCGGTGCCCCGGGCGCCCAGCGCGCACAGGCCCACGGGCAACGAGCGCACCCGCAGCAGCGGAGCGACGACCGCCGGGAGTCCGGCCAGGGAGGCGAGGCAGGTCAGCCGGAGGGTGGCGGCACGGACGGCCTCCACCTCCTCGGGCGGCGCGTCGGCGAGAGGGGCGGGGCCACTCGTGGCGGGCAGCAGCAGGGCGGTTCCGGGCGGAAGTACGGCGTCCAGCGCCTTCCGCGCGTCGGACAGGACCTGTTCCGCCCGCGCCCGCTCGGCCGCGCTCACCCGGCGTCCGTTCTCGAAGCGCGCCGCGACGTCCGGGGCGAGCGCGCCCGGGTGACGGGTGATCCACGCGCCGTGCTGCTCCCAGGCTTCGGCGGCCTGGACGGTGCGGAAGGCGGCGAACCACTCCTCCAGGTGTTCGGCGGCTCCCGTGCGCGCAGGCGCCAGGGGCAGCGCCGTACGCAGGGTCAGTGCCCGGCAGGCGGCCTCGAAGGAGGCGCGGACCTCGGGTTCCGCGAGCGACACCAGTTCCTCGTCCACCATGCATCGGGTGATCGGCGCGGTGGTGTCGCCCGGCGTCAGCAACGCCTCGGCCGCCGTCCGCAGCAGGACGGGGTCGTGGGCCAGGAGTCCGGCGGTGTCGAAGGAGGGGGCCAGCGCCAGCAGGCCCCCGTCGGGGGTGGCGCCGTGGGTGGGCCGCCAGCCGTACAAGCCGCAGTAGGAGGCGGGCACACGGATCGAACCGGCGGTGTCGGTGGCCAGCCCCAGGTCCGCCCAGCCGCGGGCCACGGCGGCGGCAGGGCCGCTGCTGGAGCCGCCGGTGATCCGGCCGGGTGCGGCGGGGTTGGCGGGGGTGCCGTAGTGCGGGTTGGTGCCGGCGAGGCTGAAGGCGAGTTCGTCGGTCTGGGCGATGCCGGTGAGTTCGGCGCCCGCGCCCAGCAACCGCCGTACGGCGTCGGCGTGAGCGGATTCCGGGCGGGCCTCGGCCAGCCAGGCGGGGTTGCCCGCGCCGACGCGCTGTCCCGCCACCGCGAACAAGTCCTTCACCGCGAGGCGGACATGGGCCAGCGGGCCCTGTCCGGTGGACGCCACGAGCGGCCCGTCGGCCACCCGCCACACCGCCGGGTCAGGGCGGTCGTCCGGCGCCGGCGCGGATACGGCGCTCACGTGCGCGGCGGTGATCCGCCACCCGGCGTCGGTGTGCTGCCACACCTGGGTCTGGAGTCCGCGCCCCCCGTCCTGCCGCCGGGTCTCGGCGGTCACGACCGCGACCCGCGCGGCTGGCCGGACCACGTGTACCCGCTCCACGACCCGCGCCGGAGCCCCGCCCCTCCCCCGCCGGAAGCCGGCGATGGCGGCGTGGCCCACCAGCACGGTGTCGCCCTCGGCGCGCAGGGTGTCCGGTGCGTCCAGGAACCAGTGGTCCAGGCCGGTCAGGTCGTTGACGGCGAGGGCTTGTTCGTATGCCCAGAAGGCGGCGAGGAGGTCCGCGTTCACGGCGTTCCCGCTCGCAGAACGGCCAGGTCCGGCTCGTCCAGCGTCGTCACCGGCCCGCGTTCGATGAGGTCGGCGAAGCCTTCGTCGGGGGACATGACGGTGAGGGTGTAAAGGCGATCGGTGGCGGACGTGTTGACGATGCGGTGTTTGGACCCGGCGGGCAGAACCAGTACGTCGCCGGGGGCGAGGTCGCGTTCGTGCTCGTCGCTGGCGGCGCGGCCGTGACCGGCGAGCACGACGAACGTCTCGACGGACTCGGGGTGCCAGTTGAGGGGCTGGGCGCCGCCCGGTTCCCAGACCTCGAAGACGACTGTGGTGGGCGAGCCGTCCCGGGGGCCGGTGAGCACGGCGAGCTTGACGGTGTCGCCGGCGGTGATGTGGTGGGCGGTGATGTCACGCAGCGGGGTGTGCAGCGGGGCGTCGGTCATCGCGGGCTCCCTCAGGAGGTCAGGGGGCGGTCGGGCAGGAAGCGCGCGCATTCGCGCAACGCGGCGGCGGCCGCCGAGACGGACGCGTCGACGAGCTTGCGGCCGAGTTCGGGCGTGGCTCCCGTGGGATCGCCGATGAGGCCGTTGCCGGTGGCGAAGTCGTCGCTGGTCCAGCCGAAGGACACCGGCTTGCCGAAGCCGATGTGCTCGTACGAGGTGAGATGTTCGGGGACGCTGCGGCGCGCCTGTGTCATGTCCACCAGGTCCGGGTGGAGGTGGAGCATGGCGGCGGTTTCCTTGAGTCCGCCGTGCACGCCCATGCCGAACTCCGCGGCCGGGGACGTGCCGCCCTGGTCGGCGGGGAGGGACGCGTGCAGCAGGAAGGTGCGCAGGCCGTGGCGGGTGCGCAGTTCGCGCAGGGCGACGCCGAGCAGGGCGCTGTTGCCGCCGTGCGCGTTGAGGAAGGCCAGTCTGCGTACGGGGCCTGCGGCCAGGGAGCGGCCGAGGTCGTCGAGGACGGACAGCAGGGTGCGGGCGCTGAGCCACAGCGTGCCCGGGGACCAGGCGTGTTCGTCGGACTTGGTGTAGGCGAGGCCCGGCAGCAGCGTGATGTCGCAGCTCTCCCCCGCGAGCCGGGCGGCGCCCTCGGCGACCGCCTCGGCCATGTAGTAGTCGGTGGCGATGGGCAGATGGGGCCCGTGCTGCTCGATCGCGCCGACCGGCAGCACGGCGACGGTGTCCTCGCCGAACCGCTCGATCTCCGGGCCGCTGAGGTCGATGAACCGGGTGAAGGTCACGGCGTCTCCTCGGAAGCGGCGGGGATCTTGCCGGGGTTGAGCAGACCGAGCGGGTCGGCGGTACGGGCCGTCTCCCGTACGAGGTCAAGGCGGCGGTCGACGTACCAGTTGTGCGGGCTGTGCACACGGACGCCCAGCGCCTGCAGGGCGGCGATGCCGTCGTAGACGGTCTGTTCGTCCTGGTAGCGGGCCATGAGCATGCCGACCGTGCCGGAGCGCATGCCCTCCAGGTGGAGCAGGGTGTCCGGGAAGACCTTCCGGATCTCGGTGGTGTCGCCGAGCAGGACGTCGCCGCCGATCTCCAGGTGGAACCAGCCGTCCTCGGCCTTCATCAGGTGGTAGGTGGGGTGGTTGAAGGACATCGAGCTGATCAGCGCGGGGCCGTCCGGTGCGGGCCGGATGTCGAGGACGCTGCCGCCGTGCGACTGGACGATCGCCCGTGCCTGGTCGACGGCCTCCTCCTCGATGATCGCGCGCACACTCAGGGCCGTGGGGTCCAGCGCCGGGTCGGGCCGGTAGACCCCCACGAGGCCGGCCTCGTCCAGCGAGGCCAGGCGCGGTGCCGGTTCGAGGCGTACGAGCGCCGCCAGCGCGGCGGTGGCGGACGCCCAATCGGCGAAGGCCGCGAACAGGCCCGTCCAGGTGCGGGCCAGCTGGAGCCGTACGGTCGCGGTGGCGATGATCCCGGTGGTGCCGTAGGCGTGGATGTACGGCAGGGCCTCCGCGTCCCGGACGGTGAAGGGCTCGGCGTCCGCCGTGCAGGGCACCACCGTCAACTCCTGCACGAAACCGTCGCTGTTGGTCTTGTGCACGAGAGAGCCGGTGCCGCCGCTTCCGCCGGAGAGGAAACCGCCGACCGTGGTGCCGAAGGTGGACGGGAACATCCACAACTCCTGGCCGAGGGTGCGGGCGTGGCCTTCGAGGTCGGACATCCTCGCCCCGGCCTCGGCGCGGATCCAGCCGTCGCCGGCGTCGAGGATCCGGCCGCAGCCGGTGAGGTCGAGCACGGCACCGTCGCGGAGCGGGATCGCCTGGCCGTAGTTGCCGGTGCCCTTGCCACGCGGGGTGAGGGGGATGCGGTGGCGGTGGGCCAGGGCCAGGATGCCTGGGATCTGCTCGTGCGCGGAGGGGCGCACGACGGCCTCGGCGTGTCCGGCGGGAAGGCGCGCGGACAGAATGGGCGACATGTGCGCCCAGTCGCAGGAGGCCTTCTCCCGTGCCGCCAGGTCACGGATCACCCCGTCGGTGCCGAGGAGTTCGGTGGCCTCGGCGCAGAATTCCTCGATGCCTGGCGTGGGCCGGCGTTCCGCCATGCCCGGAGCCCGTCCGTCGGGGACGAGTTCGGTGAGTGCGGTCAGGTTCGCGGTCGTCATCACTTCAGTCCTATCGAGGGGTCGATGAACTCGTCGGTCGCCAGGTCCTGTGCGGTCAGTCCCGCCTTGACCTTGGCGCCGCTCTGCTCAACGAGGGGGGTGAAGGTCTTCAGGGCGGAGGCGACGCGCTTCGTGTCGAAGCTCCCGACGCTTCCGTCGGCCTCGTTGCCGAGGATGCCGAGCTTGACCATCTGCTTCGCGGCGAAGGTGCCGGTGCCCTCGGAGTAGACCCAGCCGGTGTTGTACTGCTGGACCAGGTCGGCGATGAGCTTGACGGCCGCCGACGGCTTGGCCGCGAAGTCGGCGGCCGACTGCTGCAGGACGGGGACGAGCCTCTTCAGGCAGGGGCTGAGGGACGTCAACTCGCCGCTGCGCACCGAGAGGGCTTCCGGGTAAATGTTGTAGCCGACGTCCGCGAGGAGCTGGTACCTGATCGGCTTCTTCCAGGCCGACACCTCGTGCTGGTAGATGTACGGCTCGGCGGTGGCGAAGCCCTGCTGGGCGATGCCCGGGTTGGACACGAAGCGGGCGGGCGCGCCGTCGTAACTCCCGTCCAGCTGGCTCTTCTTGATCAGGCCTTTGGAGACCAGCAGCGAGGCGTAGGTGCTGCCGTTGACGTAGACGACCTTCGCGTTCGACTTTCCGATGTCCGCGATCGTCTTCCAGTCGGGGTGGGTGGCGGGGTCCCACATCAGGACCTGCGGGCTCTTCTTCATCAGTGCCGCGACGGCCGTGACCGGCTGCTTGGCGGACGCCGTGATCGCCACGTCGGTGGTGACCGTGCCGAGGGTGATGCTCTTGTCGACGTACATCTGCGAGGGGACGGTCTGGTAGCCGATGGCGGAGCCGCCGGCCCGGATCTGGATGTCGACGCCAGTGTCCTTGCCGCCGATGACCAGCGGTCCGGTGATCCGCTTCTTGTCGCTGTCGACGGTGTAGCCGGGGCCGACGAGGCTGTAGAGGGGGCCGTGTTCGGCCTCGGGCTCCCAGTCGACCTGGACGACGACCGTCTTGGGGCAGACGCCGGCCAGGTTCTGCGCGGCGGGAGCCGCCTGGAGCTTGTCGGCGGAGCCGGTGGAGGCCGTGGAGCCACCGCCACAGGCGGTGACCGATACCAGGGCGATTGCTGAGGAAACGCCCGCGATGGCGGCGTGTCTGGCGCAAGAGGGCATGACTGAACTCCCTGACGGACGGGCGGGGACGAGGGAAAGGCGGGGGCGGGCTACGGCCGATCGGCCGAGGCGTGCCAGGAGCCCACGGCGAGCCGGGCTACGAGGGTGAAGACGGCGAAGACTACGACACCGAAGAGCGAGGCGAGGATGATCGCGGCGAACAGGTCCTCGGACTGCAACCGGGAGCGGTAGACGTCGAGCAGGGTGCCGATGCCGGGTTCGCCCTGCTTGAAGAACATGTCGCCGACGATCGCGCCGATCACGGACAGGCCGGAGGAGGTGCGCAGACCGGTGAAGACCGAGGGGAGGGCGGCGGGCAGTTCGAGCTTGCGCAGCCGGGCCCAGCGGCCGGCCCGCTGGAGGGTGAACAGGTCGTGGTGGGCGCGGTCGACCGACTGGATGCCGAACAAGGTGTTGGCGATCATCGGGAAGAGGGCGATCAGGACACAGACGACCACCCGGCTGGTGAAGCCGAAGCCGAACCAGAGGCCGATCAGCGGCACGATCGCGAGGATCGGCACGGTCTGCAGGACGACCGCGTACGGGTACAGCGAGCGCTCCAGCCAGCGGGCCCTGCTCATCAGCACCGCCGCCGTCACCCCCAGCACGGAGGCGATGAGCAGCCCGACGAGCGCGACCTGGGCCGTGAGCCACAGGGCCTGGAGCATCGGCTGCAGATGGGTCCAGTCGAGGAAGGAGACGGTCAGGACCTGCTGCGGGGGCGGGACGAGGAAGCGCCGGGCGGGGCTGAGCAGCAGATAGCTCGCGGCGTACCAGACGCCGATGGCCGCGCCGAGCGACCCGAGCGGCGTGAGCAGCGCGGCGGGCCGGACCCGTCGGCGGCGGGCGCGCGCCGCAGGTGCGGCCCGCGCCACGTCCGTCGTCGGTACGGGCTCTTCGGTCCGGGCGGTGACGGTGATGTCGGCGCTCACTGGAACCCTCCTCGCAGTGCCGCGGAGACCTCGCCGGCGATTCGGCCGAACTCGGGGTCGTAACGCAGCTCGGCCGGGCGGGGATGGAGGAAGGGGACGTCGAAGGAGGCGGTGATCCGCCCTGGACGTGCCGACATCACGACGACCCGGCCGGCCAGGAAGACGGCTTCGGTCACCGAGTGGGTGATGAACAGGGCGGCGAAGCCGGCCTCGGCGTAGATGCGCTGGAGTTCCTCCTGCATGCGCAGGCGGGTCATCTCGTCGAGGGCGCCGAACGGTTCGTCGAGGAGGAACAGCGAGGGCCGGGTCATGAGGGCCCGGGCCAGGGACACGCGCATCCGCATGCCTCCGGACAACTGCCCGGGCAACTGCTTCTCGAAGCCCTCAAGGCCGACCAGCCGAAGGGCGTCCAGCGCCCGCTCGCGCCGTTCGGCCTTCGGGGTTCCGGTGAGTTCCGCGGGGAGTTCGACGTTGGCGAGGACGGTACGCCAGGGCAGCAGGGTCGGGTCCTGGAACACGTAGCCGACCGAGTCGGTGGGGGCGTGGACCGTGCCGCCGGAAGCGGTGTCCAGGCCGGAGGCGAGGCGGAGCAGGGTGGACTTGCCGCAGCCCGAGGGACCCACGACGGCGACGAACTCACCTGGGGCGATGGAGAGTTCGAGGCCGGTCAGGGCGGTGGTCCCGTTGGCGAAGTGTTTGTCGACGCTCTCGAATCGCAGCGTCGCGTCGAGCGTCTCTTCGGCGATGGTCGGCACATCAGCTCCCTTCAGTGCCACAGTGCGGAATGTTGATAGCATGAACATTGATTGTTTCCGGCCAGTGTCACGGCGGTATCCATTCGTCAGGACCGGGCGGTGGGCCGGTCTCAGTAGAGTTCGCGGACCACCGACGTACGGCTGACCAGCCGCCCGCCGGCGAAGACGAGCCGCTCGGGACAGGACGCGCCGAGCACCTCCGACACGGTCTGCGCACGCACCGCCAGAAGATCGGCGACAGCACCCTCGCACGGTCCCGCCGCAGGCAGGCCGAGGACGGCGCGGGCGCCCGCGGTGACCGCGTGCAGCGCCTCGTCCGGGGCGAGATGACCGGCCGTGACCAGCAGGGACGCGGTCTCCAGAGGATCCGCGCGGCCCACGGGGTTGAACGGGTCCCTGATGTTGTCACCACCGGCCGCGACCCGCACGCCCGCGTCCAGCAGCGCGCGTGCGGCGGTGAGGCCGCGCGGGGTGGACGACGGGTGGCCGCGGCCCTGGAGGTAGAGGTTCGTGAGCGGGAGGGCGACCACGCCGATCCCGGCGGCCGCGACCTCCTTGGCCGTACGCGCCGCCTCGTCCGGTTCCACCGCGCCCAGGCTGACGCAGTGACTCGCGGTGACGCCCGGGACGAAGCCACGCTCCCGCACGGCACGGGCGAGCAGGCGCAGGTCCCCCGCGCCCGGGTCGAGGGTCTCGTCCGCATGCAGGTCGACCCCGACATGGTGCTCGGCGGCGATGCGCAAGGTGCGTTCCACGGACGCGGCCGGGTCGGCGGACAGGTGGGGACACCCGCCCAGCAGGTCCGCGCCGAGGTCGAGTGCCTGGTGCAGCAGCTCGTCCGGGGCGTCGATGTGCAGGACGGCGATCTGGAGCCGCATGCGCCCTCGGAGCTGGCTGCGCAGCCGGAGAAGGGCGCGCAGGCCGCGCAGCGGATCACCGGTGCCGTGGCTGCCGTCGTCCGTCAGGAGATCCACGTGGGTCCTGACGGCCGTCACACCGTTCACACAGAGCTCGTCGACGGCCCGCCCGGCGCGCTGGAACACGTCCTCCTCGGTGACCCGCGCGGCGTACGCGCGCCACGCGGTGACGGCCGAGGGCAGGTCTCCGGGCAGGGCGCCCGCCAGGTCCCAAGTCAGGGCCTTGTCCAGGTGGGCATGCGGTTCCGCGGGGGCGGGCAGGAGCAGATACCCGGTCAGGTCGAGTTCCTGGGGGCCGGGGGCAAGCAGGCCGGGTGGGGCGACCCGGGCGACGAGACCGTTGTCCGGGTCGAGCAGGAGGTCACGGACGTCTCCGTCGGGCAGCCGCGCGCCGCGTAGCAGCAGAGGTGGCATGTCAGCGGTCCGTTCCGTGCGGCGCGGTGAGCACCGCGAAACCGTCGAAGTCATGACGGCGTACGGGGACGCCGAACATGTCGGTGGAGGCGTACGGGAGGGTGCGGCCGTCCCGTACGGCCGCGAACGCCTCGGCGACCCGGCCCACGAAGTCCGCCGACTCCCGGTGCCGCAGGTTGTGGCCGAGCAGCGCGGTGGCGACGGGCAACTCCGCGAGGCGGCGTGTCGAGTCGGCGAAGGCGGCGACGTCGGCGCCCGGCACATGGGCGAAGAAGGTACCGCTGATCAGCGTGTCCCCGGCCAGCAGCAGCCCGGTCTCCGGCTCCCACAGGCAGATGCCGTCCGGGGAGTGCCCGGGGGTGTGGAGGACCTGTAGGCGCCGACCGCCCAGGTCGAGGACGTCTCCTTCCTGCAGCAGGCGGGTGGGGCGTACGGCCTCGACGCGCCAGTGGGCCAGGTCGGGGACCGGCCGTACCTCGACGCGGGAGTCCGTCAGGAAGAAGCCGCCGGTGTCCAGGGTGTGGAACTCCTCGTACCGCTTGCGCAGGTCGTGCGCGAGGTGCGCGTACGCCTCCAGCCACTCGTACGGGGCCGGAGTCGTGTGCAGGGCGGCTCCGTCGGCGTGTACGGCGATGTCCTCGGCGTACGCGGCCAGGGAGGCGTTGCCGCCGCGGTGGTCGAAGTGATGGTGCGAGTTGACGACCAGCAGCGGCAGCCTGGTCAGCCGCCGCACCTGCTCGCCGATGTCGGCGATGCCCATTCCCGTGTCGTAGAGCAGGGCCGTCTCGTCGCCGAGCAAGAGGTAGCTGTTGACGTGGCCGGGCTCGCCGATCACGAAGGCACCCGGGCCGGTCTCGGCGACCTGGAACCAGTCGGGGCCGCTCACGCGGCACCGAGCGCGTGGTAGCGGCGGTCGTGGTGCACGAGCGCGGTCGGTCCGCCGGTTCCGGTCACCACGTCCTCGACGGCCGCGACGATCAGGTGGTGGTCCCCGGCCGGGAGGTCACGTACGACGCGGCACAGCACCGTGTACGAGCTGTGCGCGAGCAGCAGCGGCAGCCCGCCGCGCTCCTCGGCCGACCACTCCAGGTCCGCGAACCGGTCGGCGGTGCGGTCGGCGAAGCGCCGGGAGACATGCTCGCCGCCGGAGTGCAGGATGTTCAGCGCGAACCTGCGGCCGCCGAGCAGCGCGGGCAGCGAACGGCCGCCGCGGCCCACCCCGATGGCCAGCAGTTGCGGTTCGCGGCTCAGACTCATCACGGCGGTGCTGGTGAAGCCGACCGGGCGCCCCTCGGAGGTCAGGGCGGTGACGACACAGACACCCCCGGCCAGAGCGGCCATGGCGTCCAGGAAGGCGGAGTCCGGCGGGCAGGCGACAAAACGGTCGGAGGTGGCCGCGGCCATGGGGGCTCCCTTGGGACTGGGCGGGACGAGGAGGCACGTACGACCCGTGCGACTCGATGGACTCGGTGGAGCTCGACGACACCTAGAATGTTCGTGTCATCAACATTGAGAGTAGGGCCTCGATGTTTCACCGGCGTAAAACCTCTCCCTGGCCGCCTCCGGGACCTCAACGGCCCGCCGACCACGCCCCTTAGGATTCCTGCCATGCCAGCCCAACCCGCCCACAGCACGTCGCCCGCCACCGGGGACACGGACGCGCCGCTGCGCGCCGAACTCGGCAGCGCGATCCGCAAGTTGCGCAAGGAACGGGGCCTGACCCTCGTCCAGCTGGCCGAGCGCGCCACGCTCTCCCACCCGTTCCTCAGCCAGCTGGAGCGGGGGCTGACCCGCCCGAGCATGTCATCGCTGCACCGCATCGCCCGCGCCCTCGGCACCACCCAGCAGGCACTCATGACCGTGGCGGCGGTGCCGCATCCCGGCACCTCGGCCGACTCCGTCCACCTGGTGCGCTCGGGCGAGGGCCTGCCCGTCGCCAACCGCGGCGGCACGGCGCGCATGCTCGGGGCCCCCTCGTACTCCGCCCACCCCGTGGAGTACACCGGGGTCGGGGAGCAGTTCGACGAGTACTACGACCACCCCGGTGACGAGTTCGTCTACGTCGTGGCCGGCGAGATCGAGATCGACCTGCAGACCGCGGAGGGGCCCCGCCTCCACGTGCTCGGACCGGGAGACAGCATCTACTACCCTGGCGGAACTCCCCACCGTTGGCGCGCCGTCGGTGACGGTTCACGGGTACGGCTCCTCACCGTCCAGAACGCGACGGGCGAAGCCGACCGGCATCCGTGACGCAGACATGGCCGGACGGGTCACAGGTGTCCGACCGCAGGGCATCCGGCTGAGTGAAGTTTCCCCGTGATCCTGGACACTTGATCACTATGTCGCGAGGGCGTGTTGGTGCCGCTGCCTGGTCTCAGCTGGGGTGAGGTAGCCGAAGACCTTGTGCTTGCGCAGGCGGCGGCGGTTATAGAACGTCTCGATGAAGGCGAAGACCTCGGAGCGGGCGGTGGCCCGGTCCGGCCACGCGCGGGTCCCGATCTCTTCTTTGAGGAGGGCCCAGAGGCTCTCCGCGGCGGCGTTGATGCCCCTGACTTGTTGAATCGAGCCCAGACGCGCGGTCTGCAGCCGTAGCGTCCAGGGTGCCGGTCGGCACGGGTCCGTATGCCCCTTGCCGCCGCCTGGCTGGCTCTTCCATAGCGTGCCGCCGCCGGCCGGCACCCGCGCGGTGTGGCTCGACAGAGGCATGAACGTGTGTGACTGCTACTTCAAGTCAGGGTGCCCACCGCATACTTCGTCTCTTCGAGCACAGACCGGGATGCGCGTGATCACCATTGGGATCGACCCCCACAAGTCCTCTCACACCGCAGTTGTCGTCGATACGACGGACCACAAGATCAGCCTGCGGCGCTTTGTCGTCAACGCCGGCACCTTCAGGCAGCTGATGCGGTGGTGCGAGCAGTGGCCCGAGCGCCGCTTCGCAGTGGAAGGTGCCCGCGGCCTGGGCCGAACCCTTGCTCAGCAGCTTGCCGCCGCAGGGGAAGACGTTGTGGACGTTCCCTCCACCCTGTCCGCGCGGGCTCGCCTGCTGGCCACCGGCGGCGACCGCAAGACCGACCCAGCCGACGCCCTGCACGTCGCCCAGGTTGCTCTGTTCCGCCAGGACCTGCGGCCCGTTGAACCCGAGGACCAGACCACGATCCTTCGCTTGCTGACCGAGCGGCACGACGACCCTGACCAGTCGGCTGCGCCAGTTCGAGCGGCACGGGATCGTCGTCCGCACCGCCTACGCGGAGATCCCGCCGCGGGTGGAGTACCGGCTCACGCCGCTCGGTGAAGGACTGCGCGCCGTCCTGGACACCATGGCCGCCTGGGCCGTGACGGTGCCCGACGGCGAGGGCTCCGTCACGGCCCGAGCGTCGAAGCGGCGCTAGCGGATCGAGGATCCGATGGAGATGTCGCCGTCTACGTCCAGGCCCGAGGACAACACCGAGCCGCTGGTGATGCACACCTCGGGAACACGCGTGGCCGTCCTCATGTCGTGGCCCGTCTCACGGGCACGCCCTCTTCGGCGCCGACGTGCAGGATCGTGCCGGCGGGGGCGTTCTCGAGATCGAGTCGGACGAGGCGTGCGGCGTCGTGCCGCGCCCCGAGCGGCCCGGACTGCGATGACCACGGCGAGCGGCGGAGAGCAGCACCCGGGCGGCCCGGGGCATTACCGGGAGCCTGGTGCATGTACGGGGTCCGGTCAGCGCACGCGTCCGAGATGGATGACGCTGACGCGGATCTGCTGGTCGTTGATCTCGTACATCACGCGGTAGGCGGCGACGTGGATGCGCAGCAGGTCGGCGCTGCCGAACGCGCCGTCGGGTCGGGGGTTGTCGGCGAGGTGGTCGACGGCGGTGAACACCTGCCGTACCCCGTCGGGGTCGTCCTTGGCGAACCGCTCTGCCTGGGCGAGGGCCTCGGGCTCCCAGATGACCTCGTAGCTCACGCCTCAGCTCCGCCGAACACGCGGCGGTACGCCTCGTCGTGGGAGACGCCGGCGTTCTCGCCGCGGGCCTGGCGGGCGCGGTAGGCGGCCAGCGCGCGCAGCTCCTGCAGTTCCAGGGCGTCGGCGGGGCTGACCAGTATGGCGACGGTCTGCCCGTGGTCGGTGATGGCGACCGGTTCACGGGTGGCGCTGACCTCGCGCGCGATGGCGCCCAGGCGGGCGCGGGCTTCCACGATCGAGTAGGTCGTCTCCGTCATGCATACCACCTTACAGAAGTGTGCACATTTGGCTCCCGTTCTGCGGCATCGTCCAGCGCCCACACGGGGCGGGTGCGGCACTACTCAGCGGTGAGGTGGGTTCGGCGGTCCTGGACGAGCTGGTGCCAGCGGGTACGGACTTCCCCGGGGCCGTCGAGCCAGACCGTGGTGGAGGGCTCGGGGAGGGGGATGCCTGCCATGCAGTGCGCGATGTCCCGGTAGTAGCTGTGGTCGCCGGTCTCGGTGAGGGCGTGGAGCCGGGCGATGGCGACCTGGGTGTTGTCCTGTTCGTCCTGGACGGCGTGGTGGAAGACGAGGGCGAGTGAAGCACGCTCTGAGGTCCTGGAGGAACGGCCGTTGCCGGATGCCGGCATGCAGGGGCGCCCCCCTTGGTCCGTAATCCGGGACACTTGCGATGAATCAGACTGATTCCTGGCACGATGCCTGTTATGCAGCAGCTGCCCGTCCCCTGCCCTGGCCGTCTGATCCCGGACGCCACCGACCGCTTCGATGCTGTCTACCGGGCCGCCAAGGTGCAGCATGCGGTGTTCGTGGGCATCGAAAGCGAGGGTGAGCGGTGGACGGTCAAGGCGGATGCGCTGACCGCCGGCCCGGGCCACGTCGTCGACGGCGCCGTGAACGTCGCCGTGCGGGCCGCCATCGTCCGTCTGGTCCACGCGCGGGAGGCCGGCCCGGACGCCTTTGCCGGCCCGGTGTACTTCCTGCTGCACGGGGTGCCGAGTGAGGTGCGGGCCCGCGAGCTCGCCGCGGCCTTCCATGCCGCGCTGTATGGGGATCTCGGCCCGCTGCGCCGTGCGGTGCCCGGCGCTGACGTTGGCCAAGACGCTGGCGCCGCCGGTTGACGCCTCGGTGACCGGATCCGCCCCGGGAGTGTTGAGCCGGGCAGGACGCGTGCACCGTTGTCCGGAGGGTCCCCGGCTTGCTTCCCGCTGTTGGGCCGGGGCGATGGCAGATGTCCCTTGGCCTGGCCGGCCCGGTAACAGGGCCGAGGGACGTCGCAAACCGGATCGAATGCGCGGTGTCGCGGACCGGCGGTCAGAACCTGCTGCTGCCGACCGGGAGCCGGGGGCGCTGGAGGGACTCAGCGATACGGGCGTCGCCGGCATCCGGACGTGCTGGGGCTACATGATCTTGTTCAGGCCCGCAGAGGGAGAGCGTCCTGATCTGGGTTAGCGCGTCTCTCCAGGGGTGAAAGAGCTGAGTGGGACGTCCAGGGCGGGGCGGGGGGCGGGTAGGTTCCTGCCGGGGTTCCGCTGTGGTCTCCCGGCGGGACGGTTGGGAGACCGTGATGGCTGATCCCTCGGTCGAGACGATTGCCGGCGGCCGCTGTCTGGTCGCGCGGGTCAGCGGCGAGATGGACTATGTGAGCGAGCCGGTGTTTCGCCCGCAGTTCAAGGAGCTGATCGCGCGGAGTGACCGCTTTATCGTGCTGAACCTGTCCGGCGTCTCGTTCTGTGACTCAGCCGGGCTGAGCATGCTGCTTGGAGTGTGGCGGCAGGCGGCGGCGGGCGGAGCCGTGGTGGTGCTGGCGTGTGGGCCCGGGCCGGTGCGGGGGATCCTTGAGATGACCGGGGTCAATCAGCTGCTGCGGGTCTTTGACACCGTTGCCGACGCGAAAGCCGTGTTCGGCGGCTGAGACACACCCTCGGCCCCGAGATCAACCAGGGCGCGAACGTGGGGGCCGTCCTCCGCGGGGTGCCGCAGCGTCAGCCGGCCCGAAGAGATCTCCTACTACATCGCCTACTGCCCCACCGACACGACGCTGGACGAGCTGATCCGCATCGCGGGCAGCCGGTGGGCTGTCGAGGAATGCTTCCAGACTGCGAAGCAGGAATGCGGCCTGGACGACTACCAGGTCCGCCGCTACCCCGGCTGGCACCGCCACATGACCCTGGCCATGGCCGCTCACGCCTGCCTGACCGTCCTGCGGGCGCGGGAGCTGGACACGGAGAAAGCAGAAACGGATCCTCCCAGCTCATCCACCTCAGCCTCGCCGAGATCCGACGCCTGATCACCCGCCTCACGGACCGCCGCCCGCCCCCGGTCGACGACGTTCTGCACTGGTCGCACTGGCGACGACGGCGCCAGCACCAAGCCCGCATCAGCCACTACAAACGACGCGGACACAGTCCCTGAAACTGCCCAGCAATCAGAACAAGCACCGTTGCAGTACTAGGGCACGACCGACTGACCGAGGAACTGATTGCCTTCAACACGGCCGCCACCGGTGCGGCCGACCGCGGGACCTTCTCGGTCAAGGTCACCGACGAGGAGGGTGAACTGGTCGGCGGACTGGCCGCCTGGAGTTGGGGCGGCCTGTGCGGCATCGAGCTCCTGTGGGTGCGCGACGACAGTCGCAACGACAGGTGGGGCAGCAGGATTCTGCCGGCGGCCGCGGACGTGCACTCGTTCAAGTCGCTGGTCGCACAGGGCCGCTCTGGTCAGTCGTAGGCGTGCTGGTCGCAGCCACTCCTTGATGGCTGCGACCAGCACGGTCGCCTCGCGGCGGAAGGCATGGCCGGATGACGACCCGTCAGCGCACGGTCATCCGCACCGGAACCAACGGGTACGTGTACGGCGTGTCCGTGCCGACCGCGAGCGCGGCCGTGTAGGTGCCGGCGGTGTCCACCGCCGTCACGCCCGCATCCAGCCGGACGGTGACGGTCAGGCGCTGGCCGGGGGCGAGCGTATGCGTGACGGGTGTGGCGGACAGCCAGCGGACGTCGGTCGCCGGGACGCAGCTGTCGAGGTCCGGCAGCTGCTCGACGTTCGCGTGGGCGTCGAAGACGCTCGGTGCGCCGCCCACGCGGTAGAACCCGCAGGCGCCACCGGCCCGGTAGAGCGGCGTGGTGGCGGCGGGCAGGGCCGTCCAGGTGCGGGCGGCCGGGTCGTAGGCGTAGCCGGCGCTGGTGACGGCGCCGAGCAGGTTGCTGACCCCGCCGGAGAGGAGGAAGCGGCCGTCGGCGGTGGTGGCGGCCGAGGCCCACAGGTCGATGGGAAGGTCGGTGATCGGAGTCCACGCGGCGGTGGCCGGGTCGTAGGCGTAGCCGTGCCGCGTACCCTCCACCACGGTGGTGCCGCCCGCGCAGTACAGGATGCCCGAGACGGCGCCGCAGCCGAGCCAGGAGATGGCCTCGGGGTAGGGCGTGGTGGTGGCCCAGGTGTCGGTGGCCGGGTCGTAGACCTGCACTGCGGTGGCGCCGGTGCAGTAACCCTGGCCGCAGCCGCCGACCAGGTACCACTTGCCGTCGAGCGTGGCGGAGGCCGCTGCCGCGTACCCGGCGGGCACCGGGGCGGCGGTGGACCAGGTGCGGTGCTGCGGGTCGTAGACCTCGGTGGTGGTCACGGTGCCGCCGTCCGCTGTCCAGCCGCCGGTGACGTACAACTTGCCGTTCAGGAAGGCGGACTGGGGTGACTCACGGGGGGTGGGGTGACCGCCGGGGATCGCCGTCCAGGCGGCGGTGACGGGGTCGTAGACGTAGCCGCCGGACAGGACGGAGGTGCCGTCGGTGCCGCCGACCGAGTAGACGCGGCCGTCCGGGCCGGTGGCGACGGCGTTGTCGATGACGGGGGTGGGGTAGTCGGCGAGGGAGGTCCAGGCCGAGGCGGCGGGGGTCACATCCGTGGACGTGGATGCGGACGCGGAAGGGGTCTTCGGCTTCGGCTTCGTCTTCGTCAGCCGGTCTGGGGTGTAGTCACCGGGGACGTACTTCGGAGCTGCCGCGCCGGCCGTCTTCGCCGTCGGGATGTCCCCGGACCGCTCGGTGAGGCTGACGGTGAGCGGGGCCGAGCCGGTGTTGCGCAGGGTGAACTGGGCGGTGGTGGCTTTCCCCTTGCGTACGGTCTTGTCGACCGCCGCCGGGCTGATCGCCAGCTGTCCGGCGCGCAGCACCGCGTCGAGGCGGGCGGCGTGGTCGGCCTTGACGTTCACCTTCCTCGTCGCCGTGGTGTAGTGCTCGGCGCTGAACGCGACCTGCTGACGGCCCGTCCGCGGCGCGAAGCGTACGTACGAACCGTCGCCCGCCGTGGTCGCCTTGGCGCCGGTCCTGCCGCTCACCGTCGCACCGCTCAGCTGCCGGCCGGTGTTGCGGTCCGTCACCGTCCCGTACAGCAGCGCGCCCGGCACCGGCTTGCAGGTCATGCCGCCGAAGGCGACGTCGTCGACCTGCCAGTAGTAGGCGTAGTCGCCGTTGTAGCGGAACCGCACCTGGACGGCGGACTTCCCCGCCGCGTCCGGGAGGGCGATGCTCTGCGTCCCGGGGCCGGCGGAGTCGGTGTCGCGGTGCCAGACCGTGGACCAGGTCGTGCCGCCGTCGACGCTGAGGTCGACGTCGGCCTTGGAGTCGTCGTCGAACGGCTTGTAGAAGGTGCCGAAGCGGACCGCGGGCGTGTCGTGGCCGGTCAGGTCGAGGATCGGGGAGAGGAGGGAGGTGTTCTGCCGGTCGCCGGAGTAGCCGCTGTCGGCGATGGCGAAGTCGCCCGAGCCGCCGGTGAGGTTGCCGCGCCCGGCCGGGTCGTCGAAGCGCCAGGTGTGACCGCTGCCGGTGACGCTCCACCCGGCGGGCGCCTGAGTGCCGTCGAAGGTCTCGGTGGCCTCGCTGAACGTCTGCTTGTAGCCGGGCGCCACGCAGGCGGCCGCGTCGACCGGGATGCCGAAGTCCTTGCGGCCGGCCTTGGCGCTCACCGTCAGGTCGGCCGTCGTGACCTGGTAACCGGTGTAGACCGGGTCGACCTGCAGGGTGTAGGTGCTGTTGGCGGGCAGTTCGAGGGTGTAGCGGCCGGTCGCCGGGTCGGTGTACGTCCGGGTGGACGGCTCACCGGTGACCTGGATGCCCGCGGAGAGCGGCCAGCCGTGTCCGGAGCCGTCCCGGATCCGACCGCTGACGGTGACCAGGGGCTGGGCGGTGAGGGTGAAGTCCCGGGCCACGGTCGCGTCGTCGCCGACCCCGACGGCGGCCGGTGTGGTGCTGCCGTAGCCGAACTTGGCGGCCGTCACGTCGTACGTGCCCGCCGGGAGCGTCATGTCGTAGGTGCCGTCGGTGCCGGTCGTCGTGGCGTTCGCGCCGGCCGTGATCCGCACTCCGGCCACCGGGCCGCCGGCGGACGGGTCGGTGACCTTGCCGGTCAACCTGCCGTACGGGCCGGTGGTGAAGGCGGCGGTGCCGTTCGGGGTGCCGAGGCCGGTGGGGCCGTCCCAGCCGGGGCCGGCGGTGCACAGATAGGCGGTGGTGCAGGTGCCGTTGGTGCCGCTGGTCACGTCGTTCAGAGCGCCGCTCGGCGCGCCGTCGCGGGCACCGGTGTGGGCGTACGGGTAGGCGTTGGGGTAGGTCTTCGCGCCCGGCTTCCCGGCGAGCGCGTAGGTGGCGGCGATGATCGGGGCGGATGCGCTGGTACCGCCGTAGACGCCCCAGCCGCGGTCCTCGTAGGTGTTGTAGACGGTGACGCCTGTCGCCGGGTCGGCGACGGCCGACACGTCCGCGTTGGCGCGGTTGGCGCAGCCCCGGTCGGTCTGGAAGGACGGCTTGGGGGAGTAGGCCGAGCAGCCGCTGCCCGCCCCGGTCCAGGCGGACTCGTTCCAGCCCCGGATCGTCCCGGCGTCCCGGCTCAGCGACGTCCCGCCGACGGCCGTGACGTACGGGAGCGTGGCCGGGTAGCTGTTGCCGTAGCCGTTGTCGCCGGTGCTGAAGGTGATCGCCACGCCCGGGTGCTTGTAGTAGTCGTCACCGGGCAGGTCGCCGAACGCGCTCTCGCTCCCGCCCCAGCTGTTGGAGACGTATGCGACGCCGAGCGCGACCGCCGTGTTCTCCGCCTCGCCCAAGCCCTCGATGGACGGCTCGGCGGCCTCGACCAGCAGGATGTGGCAGAGCGGGCAGGCGGCGCTGACCATGTCGAGGTCGAGGGCTATCTCGCCGGCCCAGCCCGCGTCGGGCTGTGGGTACTCGGTGCCGCCGCGCTGGTCGGTCTTGCGGAAGCAGCCGTTTGCGGTGGTGCAGGGCGGCAGGCCGAACTGGGAGCGGTAGACGGCCAGGTCGGCCTCGGCGTTCGGGTTGTCGTAGGCGTCGACGATGGCCACCGTGACCCCGGCCCCGGCAACGTCGGACGGCAGGTCGTAGGCGCTCTGGAGGTCGGCGGGGCCCAACCCGGCGGGGGCCAGCAGGGGTTGGAAGCCTTTGCCGGTCTGCCGGACATCATCGCGGGCGACCGCGAAGCAGGCCATCTGGTTGGGTTTGTCGGGTCTCGCGCAGAGGGGGTGCGTCGGCACAGTCGAGGCCGTCGAGGCGGTGGCGGTCGTGGTGGTTGCCTCGGTGGTGGCGGTGGCGGTGGCGGTCTGGGGGAGTGCCCAGACCAGTGTCATCAGGATGCCGAACAGGGCGGTTAACGCGGCCAGTCGGGTACGGAACAGTCCCACCTTGATCATCTGGGTCCTTTCAGACCTTCATGGGTAGCAGGGAAACGATCAGGCGGGAGCGTAATTCATGTACATGTCACGTGTGTGAAATTGTGCGCTCCTGATTGATCGATTCCACGGCACCCGCCTCACTGGCACCGCCGACCTGCTGATGCTCGCCAGGGCCCGGGCATCGTTAGTGGGTTGAAGCATGAGCAGTTCTCTCGCAGCCATGTCCGAGTCCCTGCTCAACGCCGAGATGGCCTTCGCGGGTGCGGTACGTTGCCCGCCGCGCTGCTGAGCTGCGTTCCGAGGATCCCAGCAGGTCTGCGGAGCAGATCGTCGGTCTGCTCCGCGACGAAGCAGATACCGCGGAAGCGGAGTTCCGGCAGCTTCGAGACCTCGGCTGAGGCTGGTTCTGCGTCGGACGCTTCCGGAGAATGGTGCCGTGGAACGGCGGATTGACTTCTGGCGCGAGCGGCAGATGCTCTGTGGGCGCTGCGATCATCGGTGGCGCGTCGATCTGGACTGGATCGATCGGTGGGAGCAGGCGAAGGAGACCTGCCCCGGCTGCGGCATGGCCTGCGAGCACGAGGGCTCGCCTCGGGTGACGGTCGACCCCGGCGACCCGGCACTCGACGACGACAGGGTCGCGCAGTTCTCGTGGTATCACACGAGCACGCAGGCGGACTGGCCGACGCGGCACTTCGACCCGGCAGCCGTCCTGACTCCCGAGACCCGCAGGATGATGGGCGGAGAGCAGAGGGTTTCCGCGTGGGCCGCGCGCCAGCGGACGAAGGCCCTCCACGTCGGCACGTACGAGGCCGCTGTCCACAACATGCTGCGTCGGATCCGTGACCAGGCCGACCAGCGCAGCCAGTTCTATCTGTATCGGGTCCGTCTGAAGCCATCCATCGTGGTGCGGGAGGGGTGGCTCGTCGACCCCAGCAACTTCGTCGGCGACGTCGTGCTCGACGAGGTCTGCCCGCCAGGCGTCGACGTCGCCCGCTACCTGAACTACCACGAGGATCCGGGAGGGCTCTCGCTCGCGTTGGGGAGGGACGCGATCGCCAGTGTTCAGCGGACGGCGGTTCCGCTCCCCGACACCTGGGATGGCGGCTGGGTGCGCGATGCCGTTGCGGCTCTCGAGGGCGTGAGCGGCACCGTCGTCCCGGCGACCGGCAAGTTGGCCCGCTTCATGCGGCCGTCTTCGTCACGAGCCGTTCTGGGCCGAGAGCTCGGTGCGTTCCTGGCTGGCAGACTGCCGGTCAACCTCCAGGGCCAGTTCGCGTCGGCCGCGGCGTTCGCGGGGGGAGAGGATCCAGAGCAGTGGGCGCGACGGACCAGCGGCCTGTTCGATCTGATCGACGATCCGACTCGCGTGCTGGCTGCGCTCGACCAGCAAGATCCCCGGGAGGTCTGAGAACGGCCTGTCCGCTCCTGAGGGGCAGGAAGCCCGGAGGTCGCTGTCGGTCTTCCAGGTTGGCGCCGCCCTGAGTTGGGAGAGCGGGAGCAGGGGCTTTCGGGTTGGCTGCCGTCGCCGAGGTACCAGGTCGAGCTCTGCCGCCCTTGCCCGACCCGCAGTCGCCGCAGCCAACCGCTTGGTTTGAGGACCGTCTTGTGACGGCCGGGAGTGTCGTCCGGGAGATGCCGGCTTCTTCCGCGGTCTGCCGCTCACTGGCGTGATGCAGGAGGCCGCCCGCGATCTCCGCTAGGTTCAGGTGCGCCCGCAGCACCCGCAGCGCGGTGAGGACCTCGTAGGCATGCTCGGGCATCTCCACGATTCTTGTGCTGGTGACTGAGGATGAGGCGCTGGCCCACACCCGGCGGATGTAGTCCAGGATCGCTGAATCAGATGGTTTGACGGTCTTGCCGGTGTGGCCGCGTTGGTCCGGGTGCGTCGATGACTTCCTGGTCCCCAAGGCCACGGACGGAACGCCCTCGCGTGGAGGTCGTGATTGAGTCCGTGGTGACCAAGCGCCTGGGCGCTCTGCCTGTCGCTGCCGAGTTTCTGCGTCGGCTGGACGTCGCGGGGATCGTCGACGGGCTGCGGCCACCGGATTCGCGGGCGGACCTGACGCACGGCCGGGTGATCGAGGTACTGGTGGCGAACCGGCTGACCGCTCCCGCGCCGCTGTTCCGCGTCGGGGACTGGGCGTACTCGTGTGAGGCCGTCAAGGGTCTTGGTGGAGGCTTATGCGTGTCCCGGTTGGTGCATTGACGGGTCTCATCGGTGTCTTGCTGGGGGTTTCGGTGATCAGCGTCGTTGTTGCGTCCGGCCGGTGCAGCAAAACGTCTCCTCAGGTTTTCCAGCCTGTGCTGTAGCTGTTCGGGATGTCCGTGGTGCCTGTGACCACGGACATCCCGTGCTCGTTTGCCGACCGGCGTCGTGGTGTTCGCCATGTCCAGTCAGGTCGGCGCGGAGGCAACGTGGCACGCAGGCTGTCAATCGGTCAGCTCAGGGTGCAGGAGATCATCCACCGGGACGGACGGCGGTCGCACACGATCGTCCAGCCGGCCGGTGGCGTACACGCGGGGGCCGAGCGGTTCCTGTCGCAGTACGCGGGCACCGGGTCGGACCGGCCGTACGCGTACCTGCTCGTCGACCACTTGCGGTGGCTGGAGCACGAGGGGCTGGCCCCGGAGGAGGTCGGGTTCCGGGACTTGGAGCGGTACATGGGCGCGGTCGGGGCGAAGGTCGCCGCACCGCTGAGGTCGCCGTGGCGGGTGGGCAAGCGTCCGTACGGCGACAGTGCGCTGTCCTCGGCGGCGTCGTGCTTGAAGGGCTTCTACCTGCGTCAGGCCGAGCTGGGTATCAACACCGAGCTGGCCGAGACGCTCGACAAGCGACGGATGCCGACCAGGCAGGACCGGGACCGCGCCCTGCTGGGGCACATCACGAAGGACATGGCGGCGAACCCGCTTGCACCGCGCAGGATCCGCCGTCGGCATCCGAAGATGCTGCCGGACGGCGCCCGCGGGCTGCTGCTACCCGTGGTGAACTCGGCTCGTGACCGGCTGGTCGTCAACTGGCTCAGCGACGGAGGTTTCCGCGTCGGAGAACTGTGTGGGCTGCACCTGTGCGACCTCCACCTGCGGGAAAGAGCCGGCTGCGGCGAGTGCCGCACTCCGCACGTCCACGTGTGTCATCGCGAGGGCCTGCCCAACGGGGCCCGGGCGAAGACGAAACGGCCCTGGGAACTCACGGACGGCACCATCCGGGGCGGGCTCATCAAGCGGGTCAGCCCGGCGATGATCCACGCCTACTTCGACTACCTCACGGGCGAGTACCCGCGCGGCGCCTCCCACGGGATGCTCCTGGTCCAGCAGCACGGAGCGGACCGGGGCCTGCCCTGGGCTCCGGAAGGCGTCCGCAAGATGATCGCGCGGGCCGCGGCCCGGGCGGGTCTGGGCAAGCTCCGCCCCCATGCCTTCCGTCATTCCTTCGCGACCGCGGTCCTCGATGCTTCGGACGGCAACCTCGTGGTGACCCGGGATGCCGGCGGCTGGGCCTCCACACAGGTCGTCGACGAGATCTACGCCCACGTGGACGTCAACGATCCCGTCTTCAACGCCGCGCTGCTGAAGACGTGGGGGGAGTGATGATGGGCTCGACGTCACCGCTCCGCGTCCTGGCTGACCCGGTCCACGCCCGTCGCACTCGCGACAGGCTTGAAGTGCTGACCGCTCTGCTCGGCGGCCCGTCGGTCGATCCGCTCTACCGCGACTCCGTGATCGAATTCCCCCGGACCACCCCGTCTATCGCTGGGCCTGCAAGGTTGCCAGCTGCGGAAACGCAAAATCGTCACGCAGAGACATCTGCAGTCCCCACGAGAGGGAGTGGCTGCGCGCGCGGCATGAAGGTGTCACGCGTCGCGCCTTCCTCAACGATGCCAGGCCAGTCGAGGTCCGGCGGCCCGACCCTGCGGCGGGCACACTCGACCTCCGGGGCCTGCTGCCCCTGACCAGGGCAGAGTTCCAGTGGGGCTTGTTTGCCCACACGCAGCAGGCATCCCGCTACGACTGGCATGCGAGCGAACTCCGCGCCGTCGTCCGCTTCCTCCAGAACCACCGCGTCGCATCACTGTTGGAGCTCGCGCCGACCGGCGAGCACGTCCCCACCCGGCTCGTCGGTGTCCTGCGCGAGATCTCCACCGAACTGCGGATCGTCTACTTCACCCCGGAAGAGACCAAGGAGGCCGGATACATCGAGACCGAGCACTTCGGGGTTCGCTTCCACCGCTCCCGCAGCGACTTCGATCTCACGCCGGTGTCACAGCGGTGGCTGCGTGATCTTCTCTGGGATCACCTCGCCGACCGGCTCCGATCGCCCCAGGGCCCGGCGCGCAGAGGGGGACTGCTCTTCCACGACCGGCGAGCCTGCACCGAACTCAGCGCCTTCCTCGAAGCGGTGGCGCCGGGCGGCGGACACGACCCGGCGCTCCTCACCGAGGAGCACATGCGCCGCTACGTCGCCGACCACAACAAACGCGTCCGGGAAGGCCTGCCGTCCCTCGCCATCCGGGCTGTGAACGGCAAGCCGTCCATTGTCACGGGCAACACCCGCCGGTTCACCTTCAACCACGCCCGCGCGATCTTGAGGAACGCGCTGGACAGCGGCGAGGCCGAGCGGATCGGCCTGCCACGGACGTTCATCACCGCGCTGCCCTACGGGAAGAAGCCAGTCGAAGGCAGGCGCAACCCGTTCCCCGACGAGGTCGCCCAAGCCTTGTCCGACGAGGGAAACCTGGGCCAGCTGGCTGACCGGCACGATCCCAGCGACTGCGGCATCCGGGATGCCTGGGAAGCCCTCGTGTTCACCGGCCGGCGCTGCACCGAGGTGCTGAACCTGCGGCTCGAATGCGTCAGCCGCCACGGCGGACTGCCCCTCCTCTGGCACGACCAGACGAAAGTCGGCAACTACGGCGAAGCGATCCGGATCCCTGAACGGCTCTACCTGCGCATCAAGGAGCGGCAGCTGACGACCATCGCACGCTTCGAGGATCGCCACGGCCGCCCGCCCGCACCGGCCGAGACGAAGCAGATGGCGCTGTTCCCCACGCGCGACCGCAACCCTCACGGGCGGGACTCGATTTCGTACACCCTGTTCCGAGATCGGTTCCAGCAGTGGATCAACGAGCTTGACCTTGGGCGGTGTGTTGCCCACCAGGCCCGTCACACGCTGGCCACCAATCTGCTCCGGCACGGCGCGGGCCTGCACCACATCAAGCAGTACCTCGGGCAGGTCTCCGGCCGCATGGCCGAGCACTACGCACGAGTCGCGTCCTCCGAGATCGAGGACGTCCTGCATCACGTCTGGGTCGCCGGCCCGGGATCCGCGCACCCAGGCAAGCTCCTCACCTCGCCCAGCCAGGGCATGAGCCGCGAGGCCGCCCGCGCGATGGCGGTGGATCTGTCCCGCCGCAGCACCCCCGCAGAGGGCGGGCTCTGCACTTACCAGCCGGTCGTCCGTGGCGACGCCTGCCCCTGGCAGCTGAACTGCGAAGGGTGCGACAAGTTCGTCATGTCCGGCGCCGACCTCCTCTACTGGCACCGGAAACGCGAGCAATGGCGATCGCTCGCGGAGCGGGCCCCGGACGACGCCACCGCCGACTACCTGCACCAGGTCTTCGAGCCGACGTCCCAGGCCATCGACGGCCTGGAGAAGGCACTCGCAGCCCTCGGACTGCTCGACCAGGCCCTGGCCATGGACTTGCGGCGCCCACAGGACTACTTCCAGCGGCTCTGGAGCATCGCGTTCCGCGCTTCCGACCTCGCCGCCGCAGGCGAACAAGACGACGACCCGGACCGGCAACCGGAGGACTCCCGATGACCCAGGCCCTTCCCGCCCCGCGCACAGCACAAGCACTCCAGGCCCGCCAGCAGCGGACCGAGGCCAGCCTCCGCAGGATCAAGGACGCGGTCGCCCACCTGGAGAAGACGAAGACCCCGATCACGGTCTCGGCCGTCGCCCGGCACGCGGACGTCTCCCGCACCTTCCTCTACGAACACCCGCAGGCCCGGACGCTGGTGGAGGAAGCAACGCGTCGGGCAGCCGGCCGCCGGATCCAGGACCGTCACGACGAACTCGCAGAGCGCGAAGCGTCCTGGAGGGAACGGGCCCTGAACACTGAGGACGCACTCAAGGCGACACAGGACGAGGTCCTGAACCAGCGCGCACAGATCGCCGAACTCCTCGGCCAGATCCGCGACCTGCAGACGGAATGGACCGAGGACGACATCGTGCGGATCACCACGGAGAACTCCATGCTCAAGAAACGTGTCCGCGAACTGGAGCAGGAGAACCGGCGGGTGACCGACCGGCTGGCCGCGGCTCGCGACAACGTCCGCTTCGCCGACAAACGCATCGCGGACCTCGAAGCCCAACTCCTCGAAGACGGACAACCGTCTCCCAGGGAGACCTGATCGAGTGAGCCGGCCGCGGTGTCCTAGCTCAGACACCAGCCGAAAAATAGCGGGGTGATCACGTGCTCGCCGCCGTGGCGCCTGCTCGTCGTGTTTGTGCAGCATCCGCATGACGGTGGCGGGCGACCGTCCCAAGCAACGCTCGTGGGTGTTGAAGATGCCCGATGCCGGTGGCAGGGTTTCACCATGTTTCCAAGGTTGCGTCAGCGTGCATTAGCCGGGGTTTTTGTCAGTCTTGCCATGTTAGTAACGGCTTGTTCCTCCAGTAAGCACAGCTCCGCTGACTCCCTGCCGAGCAACCGAGCAGGGACAGCAAGCCCTTCTGCAGAGGCAACCAGAAGCGGCGAGCCGACACCTAGGTTCCGTGACGCGCGGTTCACCCTGGAAGGGGCACCAGGAAAGGATTGCTACCACTCGGTAGTGGACTCCGACGGCAAAGGCCCTGTCGTCCACAACCACGACGACAGCTGGGGCATGATGGACCATCACGACCTTGATATCCACTCCTGTCCGGACGGTGTCACACTGACCATCGCCTGGGGTGGGAGGAAGGTCACCGGCAAGGTGGGCATGCGTGCCTGCGAACAAGCTGTAAACGGCGCAAACGGCGCCGGCCCTGGCGTCAATGGCGTCGACGGCATCGTCAACGAAATGCCGATCTCCAGCCTCCGACCGGGAGATCAATTCTGCGAGTTCAACGGCGCCTCCGCCACCGTCCACCACTTCCGCCTCCTCTCAGTGAACCACTCCACGAGTGAGACCACATGGACGGCGACGGAATGGTCAGACCTCGGCTACAGCGGTTAGGACGCCGGGGGCGAGCCACGGCGAGTCCGCACCCACGTCCCGAACATGTTCGCTATGTTCCTGCCCAGGTCACAGCTCCTCCGGGGACACTCCCAGCCGGAAAAGCGTGCGACACCACCGGAACTCGAAGATGTCCTTGGCGAGACGCCGACGTATCAATCGGGCAGGCGGGCCGGGTGACCGGCCCTCCTACCCGATTGATGCTCCGTCAGAAGAGCAGCTCAGGCTCAACTTCCGAGAAGCATCCTCCGTAGTTACCTACAGCGAGGACCCCGGGGACGACCGTCGGCCACTCCCAGTCGGCGAAGAGCACGACGACACAGACGGCCTGCGCTGACCTGAGCGCACACACGGAAACGCCCCGGTGAGCGTCAGGGAAGTCACAGGGGTCGTCTGGGCCTCGCTGGGCGATTGTCCGCAGGCTGGTTCCGCGCGGCCTGTACGGGCCGGTGCAGGACTGCCTCGACGGCGTCCTGGGTGACTGACGCGTTCCTGAAGTGTGGCTGCTGCTGGTGCGTCGGTTACAGGCGCTTCGCTGTGCGGTCGCGCAGCAGCAGCCACTGACTCGCGTCGGCGCCGCCTGAGCGCGCAGCCGGTCCGTGCAGCAGCACGGTGTAAGCCGTCCTCTCCGCCTTGCTCGGGGCGGCATGCTGGCCTGGCGCCTCCGGGGTCGGGAAGGACCTCGTCATGCCTTTCCAGGCGTTGTCCGCGTTCGGAGTGCTGAGCATCGGCCCTCCTGGGCTCAATAGGGTCAGGCAGTGAAGTACAAGCACGCGTGTGTGCAGCCCCGATAGGGGTTGACCGTCCACTCGAAGGGCATGCGCGAGGCCCCCGGTACCCGGTTCACGATCGAGCGGGCCCGGATCTCGTGGAACGTGATACCTCGGAACTCCGGGGTGTCGAACGTACGGGTGGTCACCGCGTCCGCGCCGAACAGCGCGGCGTCCCGGGCGCGGTCCCCGGCGGGGTCCGCTGTGAGGTTGTCCCAGCGCATGACGCCTCCTCGGTAGCACTGGCCACAGAATAGAACACATGTTCCCTTGATCGTGCGACCCGGTTTTCCACGCACGTCGGAGCGCCCCTTCCGCGCCTCGGCGGGGCCCCGTTCCGCGCCCCCTGGGGGCCCCGATTTGGGGGGTCGGGCCGCCGGGTGGTTGGCTTGCCGCACACCCCGAGTCACCAAGTGCTGGAGGAAGTGCAATGGCGCAGGTCGAGGCCACGACGGAGCGGGTCATCGCGGCGGACGCGGAGGCGGTGTTCGACGCCCTGGCCGACTACAGCGGCACGCGCGCGAAGCTGCTGCCCGAGCACTTCAGCGAGTACGAGGTGCGCGAGGGCGGCGACGGCGAGGGCACCCTCGTCCACTGGAAGCTCCAGGCCACCAGCAAGCGCGTGCGCGACTGTCTCCTCGAGGTGACCGAGCCCACCGACGGTGAGCTCGTCGAGAAGGACCGCAACTCCTCCATGGTCACCACCTGGCGGGTCACCCCGGCCGGCGAGGGCAAGTCCCGCGTCGTCGTCACCACCGTCTGGGACGGCGCGGGCGGCATCGGCGGCTTCTTCGAGAAGACCTTCGCGCCCAAGGGCCTCGGCAGGATCTACGACCTGGTGCTCGACAAGCTCGCCGCCGAGACGCAGAAGTAGCCGGGACGCACGCCTCTTTGGCGGCCGCACGGCCCAAGAGGCAACTCTCCGGGGCGCGTTGTCATCCTCACCGGTTCGAGTGGATCTCCTCGCGACGCGGCGGTACGCCGTAACTCGTCGCGCTTGCTCACAGTTGTCGCGATAAGCGGGAATTGTGCGGTGGGCGCGACGAGGGGAGCGGTACGTGGGCGGGATCACTCTGGTGCAGGACGAACCGGCTGCCGCGCCTCCGCGGCACTCGCCTCCACCGGCCCCCGGGACCGCCCGGCCGAGCCCGCGCCAGGTGCGGCTGGTCTTCTTCGGGCTCATGCTCGCGCTGCTGCTCGCCGCTCTCGACCAGATGATCGTGGCCACCGCGCTCCCGAAGATCGTCGGTGAGCTGCACGGCCTGGGCAGGATGTCCTGGGCGATCACCGCCTATCTGCTCACCTCCACCGTCGGACTCCCCGTCTACGGCAAGCTCGGCGACCTCTTCGGCCGCAAGGGCGTCTTCCAGTTCGCGATCGTCGTCTTCGTGGCCGGTTCGGCGTGCTCGGGACGAGCCCAGAGCATGGACCAGCTGATCGCCTTCCGCGCGATCCAGGGGGTCGGTGCGGGCGGCCTCATGATCGGCGTGCAGGCGATCATCGCGGACATCGTGCCGCCCCGCGAGCGCGGCCGCTTCATGGGCCTGATCGGCGCAGCCTTCGGCCTCGCCTCGGTCGCCGGGCCCCTCCTGGGCGGCTATTTCACCGACCACCTCTCCTGGCGCTGGTGCTTCTACATCAACGTGCCCTTCGGCCTGCTCACCCTGGCCGTCGTCACCGTCGTGCTGAAGCTGCCCAGGCCCCCCGCGCGCGGACGCGTCGACGTACTCGGTGTGCTGCTGCTGGCCGCCGCGTCGACCTGCCTGGTCCTGCTGACCAGCTGGGGCGGCACCGAGTACGCCTGGGGCTCACGGGTCATCATGGGGCTCGGCGCGGGCGCGCTCGTCGCGACCGTCCTCTTCTTCGTCGCCGAGCGCTTCGCCACCGAACCCCTCATCCCGCCGAGGCTGTTCAAGGACGGCGTCTTCAACATCACCGCCCTGGTGGGGCTCGTCATCGGCGTCGCCCTCTTCGGAGCGGCCAGCTATCTGCCGACCTTCTTGCAGATGGTCGACGGGGCCAGCGCCACCGAGTCCGGACTCCTCATGCTCCCCATGATGGGCGGCATCGTCGGCGCCTCCATCGTCTGCGGGCAGCTCATCAGCCGTACCGGCCGCTACAAGATCTATCCGGTCCTCGGCAGCGCCCTGTCGGTCCTCGGCATGTGGCTGCTGTCCCGCCTCGAAGTCGACACGCCCCGCCTGCAGTACAGCATCTGGATGGCCATCCTCGGCGCGGGCATCGGCATGGTGATGCCGGTGCTGGTCCTCGCCGTGCAGAACTCCGTGCGCCCCGCCGACCTCGGCACCGCGACCAGCGCCAACAACTACTTCCGGCAGATCGGCGGCAGCGTCGGCGCCGCCGTCTTCGGCACGCTGTTCGCCCATCGGCTCTCGGACGCGCTCGCCGACCGCCTGCCCCCACGCACCGGCCTGCCCGACCCCGAGTCCATCACCCCGCAGCTCGTCCACACCCTGCCCGAGGCCCTGCGCGACGACTACATCCGCGCCTACGCGGACGCCATGCCGCGGATCTTTCTCTACCTCGTCCCGGTGCTCGTCCTGGGCCTGCTCATCGCCTGCTTCCTCAAGGAGAAACCGCTGGTGTCCCACAACGCCCCCATCGCCGACCCGGAGACCACACGGGTGAACGCCCCGATCCCGCAGGCCCGTTCGTCCCACGCCGCCGGGATCCCCGTCTGCGGCACCGTGCAGCACCCCGACGGGACCGTCGTGCCGCGCGCCGCGCTCACCCTCATCGACATCGCCGGACAGCAGATCGGGCGGGGCGCCAGCGGCGAGGACGGGCGGTACGCGCTGTCCACGCCCGGATCGGGGTCGTACGTCCTGATCGCCGCGGCCGGCGGTCACCAGCCGCAGGCCGTCTCGGTGACCATCGGCGAGCGTCCCGTGGAACTGGACGTCGTCCTCGGCGGCGCCGGGCGCCTCGCCGGGAGCGTGCTGACCGCGGACGGCACCCCCGTGCGCGACGCCACCGTCACGCTCACCAACGTCCACGGGGAAGTCGTGGCCACCACCCGCAGCGGGCGCGAAGGCGGCTATGTCATCACGGAGCTGGTGGCGGGCGAGTACACCCTCGCCGCCAGTGCGCCCGCGTTCCGCCCGGCCGCCCTCCCCGTCAGCGTGCAGGCCTCGCGCGAGACCCGCCAGGACGTCGAACTCGCGGGCGGCGCCGTGCTGCGCGGCACCGTGCGGGCCGGCGGCGGCCGACCCGTCGAGGACGCGCGGGTGACGCTCCTGGACGCCGCGGGCAACGTGGTGGACACGCTCACCACCGGTGCGGACGGGGCGTTCCGGTTCGTCGACCTGTCCTCCGGCGAGTACACCGTCATCGCGGCGGGCTATCCGCCGGTGGCCACCGTGCTGCAAGTGGCCGGTGGGGGGCGCACGGAGCGGGATCTGCAGCTCGGCCACGAAGACTGAACGGCCGCCGCGGGAACCTTCGCGGAGGCGGGCGGTGCGCCGGAGCCGCCCCCTGGAAAGGTCAATTCCCGTATTGCCACACATCGCGACGGGCCGCAGCCGTACGGTAGTGAAGGCGGCACAGATCTTGCGGAGCCGTGGGGAGGAAGGGCCTCGGCCATGGACAGCGGCACAGCAAGTGGCACGGAAAGTGGCACCGCGAGTGGCACCGAACTGGGCGCACCTCTCAGCCGCGGAGCTGGGGACGGCGTGGTGGAGCGGACCGGAGCCGGGCGCATCCCACTGGCCGTGGTGGTCGTCGACCGCGACGGACTGGTGTCGCACTGGAGCGCCGGCGCCCGGCGGCAGTTCGGCGTGTCCAAGGAGGACGCGGTGGGCCGCCCCGCCGTCGACCTGCTCCCCGTCTCCGGCGCGCTCCCCGAAGAGGACGAGATCGGGCCCTACGGGGCGTACGCGGCGTACGACGGACTCGGCCCCGGCCTGGAGTCCTCCCTCGGCGGACGGTTCTCCTACCCGGCCGCAGGACGCGCCCGGCTCACCGTGCCCGAGCGGGACCGCGTGGACGTCCTGTGGTGGGCGTACCCGCTGGTCGGCCCCGGACCGGAGCGGCTGCTCGTGCTCGCCGCCGACGCCGACGCGCTGCGCCACGAGGACGAAGAGATGGCGATCGAGCGCATCGCGCCCGGCTTCGCGCTGCACACCGACTTCCCCGGCGCCGAGGAACTGGCCCGCAGACTGCCCGAGATCCTGCCCAGCATGAGCGTGGGCGAGGGCGCCCGCATCGTCTCCCAGGTACTCGAACTGGGCTACCCCGTACTGGAGTTCAGTCAGAACGACCGGGTGCCGGTGACTCCCGACTGGGGTGTGCCCCGGCGCGCCGAACGCAAGGCGCGCCGTGAGCGGGCGCAGCGCGCGGCGGCCACCGGCGAGCTCCCGCCGCAGGAGCTCCAGGACGAGGAGGGCGAGGACCTCGAGTACGTCGCAGTCCGCGAGCGCCTGGAGTTCCTCAACGAGGTCAGCGGGCGCATAGGTACCTCGCTCGACCTCGCGCAGACGATCCTCGAGGTCAGCCGGGCCGTGGTGCCGCGTTTCACGGACGTGGCGGGCACCTATCTGCGCGAACAGGTCGTCGCCGGTGAGGGTTTCCCCGACGGTGTGCCCGACACGACCACCATGTGGCACCGCGTCGCTGTCGAGCACACCGACGAGCCGGGCCGCTGGGACGACGTCGTGCCGGTCGGCGAGGCCATGCCGTTCCCCGCGCACACACCGTTCTTCCAGTGCATGACCACCGGTGAACCCGTCCTCGTGCCGCGCATCAGCGAGCAGATGGGGCACATGATCGCCGCGCAGTTCGAGAAGCGCGACATCAGGCCGCTCATCACCAACCGCTCCATGCTGGTCGTGCCCCTGAAGGCCCGCAACGTGGTGCTCGGGTTCATGATCCTGCTGCGCCACCCGGAGCGCGTCGAGTTCAACGACATGGACCGGGTCACCGGAGCCGAACTCGCGGCCCGCGCGGGTCTCGTCCTCGACAACGCGCGCATGTACACCTACCAGGAGAGCGTCGCCGAGACCCTCCAGGACAGCATGCTGCCGCACATCGCGCCCCGCATGGCCGGCTGTGACATCGCCACCCGCTATCTGCCCGGCACTCTGCTGGGACGCGTCGGCGGCGACTGGTTCGACTCGGTGAAACTGCCCGGCTCCCGTACCGCCCTCGTCGTCGGCGACGTGATGGGCCACGGCCTCAACTCGGCCGCGATGATGGGCCAGTTACGTACGGCGGTGCAGACCATGGCGGCGCTCGACCTGCCGCCCGCCCAACTCCTGCGCAGTCTCGACGATCTGGCCCAGCGGCTCGGTGAGCACTACCTCGCGACCTGTCTGTACGCGGTCTACGACCCCATCGCCGGCGAGCTGCACATCGCCAACGCGGGCCACATCCCGCCCGTCCTGGTCCGTGCCGAGGACGGCCACAGCGAACTGCTCGACCTGCCGACCGGCGCGCCCATCGGGGTCGGCGGCGTGCCCTTCGAGGCGGTACGCGTGCCGGTGGCGCCCGGCGACCGGCTCGTGATGTGCACCGACGGCCTGGTCGAGGTGCGCGGCGAGGACATCGGTGTCGGCCTCGCCACGCTCTGCGAGTCCGCCGCCCACCCGGCCGCGTCCATGGACGGCGCCTGCGACACGATCATCCGCGCCCTCAACACCTGTGGCGGCCGCAAGGACGACGTGGCGCTGCTGATGGCCAGGCTCAACGGCATCGAACCCGAGGACGTCGCCGAGTGGCGGCTCTCGCTCGACCCGGTCGAGGCCGGCCGGGCCCGCACCGTGGTCCGCGAGCAGCTCCACGACTGGGGCCTGGCCCGGCTGGCCGACCCGGCCGAGTCGATGGTCGGCGAGCTGGTGGCCAACGCCGTACGGCACACGCACAGCCGCCGGATCGAACTGCGGCTCGTGCGTGGCGACACCCTGCTGTGCGAGGTGGCCGACGACGACCACACCCTGCCGACGCTGCTCAGCGCGAGCCCCGGCGACGAGTTCGGCCGCGGTCTGCGTATCGTCAGCACGCTGGCCCGCGAGTGGGGCACGAGCCGCACCAGCGCCGGCAAGACCGTGTGGTTCGAGCTGACCCTGCCGAGGCGCTGACCCGGGGGCGCGTACCGGCGTACACGGATCGAAATGAACCGTGCAGGAATGCGCCGCATGCTTGTCGACGCACGCCCGGCGCGATAGACCGATCCCGCCCGCCATCCTCGGCGGGCCGCGGCGGCGACCTGGGGAGCGGGCATGAGCGTGACACATCGGTACAGGGAGGCCTGGGAGGGCTTCTGGCGCGAGGCCCCCGACGAGCAGGGAGCCGTCTTCTGGGACGCGGACCCCGCACTGACCGCGGGTGTCCACCTCGCCCTCTTCGAGCCGTACCTGTCGGCTCACGATCTGCCGGTCGTGGACCTGGGCTGCGGCAACGGCACCCAGACCCGCTTCCTGGCCGACCGCTTCCGGCATGTGGTCGGCGCCGACCTCGCGGACGCCGCGCTCGAACACGCCCGCCTCGCCGATCCGGCGGGCCAGGCGACGTACCGGCGGCTCGACGCGGCCGAGAAGACCGAGGCGCAGACCCTGCACGCGGAGCTGGGCGACGCTAACGTCTACATGCGGGGCGTGCTCCACCAGTGCGAGCCGGACGACCGCCAGCCGCTGGTGGACGCCCTCGCCACCCTGGTGGGGGAGCGCGGCCGGGCCTTTCTCGTCGAACTCTCCGAAGCCGCCCGGCCGGTCCTGATGGGCCTGGCCCGGAGCTCTGACGGACCACCGGCCAAGCTGGCCCCCATCTTCCGGCACGGCATCGCGCCCGGCGAGGTGTCCGACGACGCGGTCCCCGACTACCTCCGTGCGGCGGGCCTGACCGTCCTCGCGAGCGGTGAACTGCCACTCGTGACAACCGAGTTCACGCCCGACGGCGCGCGGATCGAGCTGCCGTCGAAGTGGCTGGTGGCCGGGCGCACGGCCGGCTGAGCCGGGCACACGGGTACGGCGTCACCTGCCGGTCGGTGACGCCGTACCCCTTCATGGTGGCCGTTGGGTCAGTGGCCGGGCCAGCCGTCCAGGTGACGGTGGACCGCGACGGCGGGCGCGTCCGGGGCCTTCGGTGCGCCAGCCACCGCGTCGTGCAGGACGGCGGTGACCTCCGCGGCCAGCGAGTCGGCCTTCGTCTTGAGGTCGGCGGCCGGGATGTCGGACCGGGTCAGGTCGTCCAGCCTGCGGTGGATGTCGGCGAGCTTGTGCTGCGCGGTGGCGTCCAGGGTGAACGGACGGGCGGTGGCCACCACGAACTGGTAGGCGCCGGCGAGGGTTTGGCAGCCGTCGCAGTGCTCGTTGGTCGCGTCGCTGAGGTTCACCGCGTTCAGGTGGGTGTTCTGGCCCGCCAGCGTGACGATCTGGAAGGACAGCGCGACCGACCGGCAGTGCGCGTCGACCGAGCAGCCGACGGAGATCGCGCCTGCCTGGTTGCGTACACCCACCGCCTTCGCCGTGCCGAGCTGCCGCACGGTGAAGGAGTCCTTGACCTGGGTCGGATGCGCCCGGTCGGCGTGACTGAAGGTGTGGTCCTCCGCGACGGCGTGGCGGGCGACCGTGCCCGCCGCCGCGGTGGCGGCCTGGGCCGGGACCGCGGCGGCGATACCGGCCGCGCCGGCCGCGAACAGGCCTACGCGCATGGCTCGTCGGGAGAGGCTCCGGCCGACTGGGCGAGGCTTGCGGTGCGTGTTCGGATGGGTACTCACATGGGTCTCCTGCGGTCGTGGTTCGGCGGGACGACGGCCACCGGGCGGTGATCGCCGAGGGCGGTCACGGGGTGGCCGGGCTCGGTGCGCCGGTCGCGCTGACGGATTCGGTCGGCGTCGGCGGATCCGTCGAGGGCGCCGGTGCGGACGACGAGACGGACGGCGACGGGCCGGGCGGCTCGGACGGACCCGCGGGCGGACCGGCCGAGACGGAACCCGTCGTGCCCGGACCGCCGGCCGGTGTGGTCGGCTTGTTGGACGGGGAGGCGCCGGGTGACGTGGACGCGCTGGCGTCCGCGCTGGGCGAGGCCGACGCGCTCGGCGCGGTGGCGGCCGTGGAGCCGGAGGACGCGGCGCCGGACGGCAGGGCCGCCGAGGTGTCGGACGGGGACGTGTGCGGCCGGGGCGCGGTCGCGGGCCGGGCGGGCGGCTCGGCCGTGGACACGCCGGGCTGGAGGATCGGCGCGATCGGTGGACGCTTCGGCAGCGGCTCGGGTGTCACACCGGACACCCACGCGTAGCTCAGCGAGCCGAGGCCCAGCAGTGCCAGCGCGCACAGCGCCACCCGCAGCCCGGGCTTGTCCGCCGTCGACCGCTTCGCGGCGCGGAAGACCCGGCCGCCCATTTTGAGCGACAGATAGACCACGCCGGCCATCGGGCACAGCAGCATGAAGCAGCCGATCACGCCCATCAGGGCCGCGGCGATCTGACCGCCCGCGAAGGCGTCCCCGGTTCCCACGACCTGGTCGGTGAGCGAGCGAACCATCGTCGCGACGATCCGCGGCAGGTTCCACAGCGCGTACCCGAGCTCGCCGATCAGCAGCGGCACCATGGTGAGGACCCAGGTGGTGATGATGGTCCGGGACGACTTCTTGAGCCCGACGACCTCGGCGCGCGCCGCCTTGCCGCGCCGGCCCGGCACCGTGCTGAGCAGAATCGGTTTGATCTTGCCGTAGAGGTCCGGGACGCCGGCCAGGTCGCCGAGGATGTAGTAGCCGTCGAGCCGGACGGCCGGCATCAGCTGCTCCAGGATCTCGAAGTGCCCGAGATAGACCGTGGCCAGGAAGAACTGCTGCCCGGTGGCGAAGTACGCGCCCGCCATCCCGAGCATGAAGACGACGTTGAAGTACACCCCGCCCAGGTCGGTACGGAGCCGTCCGGCCCGGCCGATCCGGTAGATGTCCGTCACGTCGGTGTACATGGACGGCCAGATGAGGAAGAGCCCGCAGCCGATGCAGCCCGGCCGTGCGCCCCCGTATCTGCACGCCGAGGCGTGGCCGAACTCGTGGAAGACCAGCGAGGCCACGGTGAGCGCGAACACGACGAGCATCAGGACCGGCTGGTCGAGGACCTGGAGCACGGGTTCCACCGCGCCGAAGAAGCCGAACAGCCAGACGTCCATGGCCACGGCCGCGGCGAGCATCAGCACGACCACCGTGGGGCGGTGCAGCCAGGCCAGCGAGCGGGCGATCCGGCCCGCCCTGCGCTCGTTGAAGATGATCCGGTGCCCCTTGAGGGCGAGGAGCAGGTCGGAGCGCGGTACGGAGACCTCGTCCTCCTCCATGCCCTCCGGCACGGTGACGCCGAGCGGGTCGAGTTTCTCCTCGACCAGGAAACGCACGTTGTCGGCGCTGAGCTCGCGGCCGTAGCGGGCGCTGACCCGGTGCGAGATGGTCTCGATGTCGTTCACGCCGTCGATCGCGGAGGCGACCAGGTACAGCAGCCGTGACAGCTGCACGACCTGGCCGTCTCCGCGGCGCGCGATGTACTTCGGCTCGGTGAAGCCCGAACCCTGGTACTCCCCGTGCAGCTTGAGCCCGGAGCTCAGCCGAGGCACCGGCAGCGCCTCGACGCCGGCGCCGACTACCGGCAGGCTTCCCGTGGCGAACTGCTCGTAGGTGACCGGGATTCCCCCCGGTCCCGGCACCGGCGACCCGGTGTCGTACAGCAACGCGGGCCCGTCCCCCAGTGCCGTCATTTTGGTCCTTCCCCCCAATGGCGGACCGCGCCCGCCCCCGGGCGCGGTCCGCCGAACTGCCGTTGTGCGCGGCGGGTGTTACTGCGTGACGTTGATCGCCTGGTTGGCGCTGGACTCGGCCACCGACCAGCTGGAGTGGTCGTTCAGGGCGGCCGACTCGTTGTGGGCGCTGATGTTGGCGACGTGCTTGGTCACGTTGACGGTCTTGCCGAAGCTGAACTTCAGGCGGCCGAGGGCCTCGCGGCCGGGGAGCAGCTCGGCGGACTCGGACTGCAGCTCGTTCATGTCCATGCTCATGGGATGTCCTTTCGGGACGTGGTTCGTTGATGCGGGTGTGGTGATGGCGCAGCGGCGGATGCGGGCGAGCATCCCGTGATGCGGAGGCGGGCGAGCCTCCGGTGCCGATTACTGGTGGACGTTGATGGCCTGCGAGGCGCCCGACGACGCGTCCGACCAGCTGGAGTGGTCGTTCAGAGCGGCCGACTGGTTGGACGCGTCGATGTTGGCGACGTGCTTGGTCACGTTGACGGTCTTGCCGAAGCTGAACTTCAGCCGACCGAGGGCCTCGCGGCCCGGCAGCAGCTCGGCGGTCTCGGTGTCGAGTTCACGGTTGTCCATCATGATCAATTCCCCCTCAGGGATGGGCATTTCCGATCGGACAGAGGCTGGTTCCCCCCAAACTCTGTCCAATCTGGTCGGACGTGCTGTCCAACGAGATTGGACAGTAGTGGCCCTGGAGCTCGCCGCGCAAGCGGTTCGGGGAAAGACTTCTGGGGCCGGAGCGAAGCCCCCCGTAGAATCGATCCCGCTTGGAAGAGTTCCGCCCGGCGGCGAGCAGGAAGTGACCATCGGTGGCCAACGCACTGCAGCAGATCATCAGAGATCGCCTCGACCGCGAAGGCTGGTCCTACGGCGAGGTGGCACGTCGGGGCGGCATTCCGCGCTCCACCGTCCACCACTTGGCCACGGCCGAGCGGGTGGTGCGCATGCCCCAGCCCAGCACGCTGGAGGGGCTGTCCAAGGGGCTTGGACTGTCGTTGGACACCGTGCGGCGGGCCGCCGCGGAGGCGTGTGGCATCCATGTCTACGCGGCCGACGCCCCGCCCGCCGAAGGTGCGCCCGGCGCACCCGCCGACCCCGAGGTCGACCTGCTCATCGCCAGCGTCCAGCAACTCTCGGCAGACGACCGCCGCCATGTCGCCGCCCTGGTCGAATCCTTGCTGGGCCGCGATGCGCGACGCGGCTAGTGCCGCGGCAGGTAACGTTTGCCCGTCAAGGAGCGGCGTCCGGTGCGTGCTCTCGGCGTGCCGGCCGGAAGTCCTCGTACTGGACGTACTTGGGCTTTCGGCCGGTGC
>NZ_JBEYFS010000100.1:21587-39189 GCF_040634475.1 Streptomyces sp. NPDC007095 | reverse complement strand
CCGCGCACGGCCATGGGTCTGGGGCCGGCCAGCCCCGCCGACCCGCCCACTACGACGCCGATATGTGTACATCCAAAGAGGAATCCAGCACTAGCCCTTCTCCGTCTCCGAGTGCTTCAGAGGTTGTCCGGTGTCCGGGTCACCGTCAGGCCCGCCGCCGTCGCCGCGTGGGCGAAGGCCACCGCGTCCCGGACGGCCGCCGCGTACGGGTCGTTGTTGAAGTACGCGTACACCTCGTGGTCGTCGGACCAGGTGTCCGTGACGCGTCGTACCCAGGTCGTCAGGGACTGCCGGCCGTAGCGGGGCCACGGCTGGGCGCGGCCCTCGTGGAAGCGGACGTAGCCCCAGTCGGCGGTCCGCCACAGGGGCGTCACGGGGCGGGCCAGCACATCGGCCCAGCAGAGGGCGGCGCCCCGTGACTCCAGTACCTTGCGCACCTCCGGTGTCCACCAGGAGTCGTGTCGCGGTTCGACCGCGACCCGGACGCCGGCGGGGAAGCGGCCCAGGCACTCGTCGAGAAGGGCGGGATCGGCGTGCAGCGTGGGCGGGAGCTGGAGCAGGACCGGGCCCAGGCGGTCACCGAGCCCGGCGGCGTGGCCCAGCAGCCGGCCGACCGGCTCCGCCGGGTCGCGCAGCCGTTTGATGTGCGTCAGATAGCGGCTCGCCTTGAGAGCGACGACGAAGTCCGGCGGGGTGCGCTCCCGCCAGCTCTCGAAGGTCTCGTGCGTCGGCAGCCGGTAGAAGGCGTTGTTGATCTCGACCGTGGCGAACCGCGCCGCGTACTCCTCCAGCCAGAGCCGCATCGGCACCCCGTCCGGGTACAGGACGCCGCGCCAGTCCTTGTACTGCCACCCCGATGTGCCGACGAACAGGGTCATAGGGCCATCAAAGCACCGTACGGAGTGCCGGGCAGCTACAGATACAGCCCCGCGTCCGCGCCCTCCCGCTGGTCCGGCACCGACGTCGGCGTCGTGCCCCGGCGCAGCGCGTACAGCTCGGCCAGGGTCGCGCCGTCGCGGCCGACGCCCTCCTCCGTGCCCAGCCAGCTCACCGCCTCCGGGCGGGTCAGCGCGCCGACCTCGATCCGGGCGAGACAGCGGCCGGGGCGGACCACGGCGGGGTGGAGGCGCTCAAGGTCCTCGTTGGTCGTGACGCCCACGAGCACGTTGCGGCCCTGGCCGAGGAGCCCGTCGGTGAGGTTGAGCAGCCGCGAGAGCGCCTGGCCCGCGGTGTGCTTGGCCTCGCCACGGATCAGCTCGTCGCAGTCCTCCAGCAGGAGCAGCCGCCAGCGGCCCTTGCCCGTGCCGTCCTCCTCGCCGATCGCGATGTCCATCAGGTAGCCGACGTCGGAGAAGAGCCGCTCCGGGTCCAGGACACAGTCCACCTGGCACCAGTCGCGCCAGGAACGGGCCAGGGTGCGCAGGGCCGAGGTCTTGCCTGTGCCGGGCGGGCCGTGCAGCAGCAACAGCCGGCCCGCGATGTCCTCGGGCGTCGTCTTCATCAGCCGCTCCATGGCGTCCGCCACCGGCCCGGTGTAGTTCGGCCGCACCTCCTCCCACGTACCCGCGGAGATCTGCCGGGTGGTGCGGTACGGGCCGCGGCGCGGGGAGACGTACCAGAACCCCATCGTCACGTTCTCCGGCTGGGGTTCGGGTTCGTCCGCCGCGCCGTCCGTCGCCTGGTCGAGGATCTTGGCGGCCAGTTCGGTGCTGGTCGCGGTGACGGTGACGTCGGCGCCGCGGTTCCAGCGGGACACCAGCAGGGTCCAGCCGTCGCCCTCGGCGAGCGTGGCGCTGCGGTCGTCGTCGCGGGCCGAGCGCAGTACGCGGGCGCCCGGCGGGAGGAGCGTCGCTCCGGACCGTACGCGGTCGATGTTCGCCGCGTGCGAGTGCGGCTGCTCGCCCGTCGCGAAGCGGCCGAGGAACAGCGCGTCGACGACGTCCGACGGCGAGTCGCTGTCGTCGACGTTGAGCCGGATCGGCAGTGCGTCGTGTGGGTTGGCAGACATGCCGCCATGATCCGTCACGCGGGCGCCCCGTGCACCCGGTTTCCGCGGTGCGTCCTGTGTGTCGGCTGTGTCGGCCCGTATCCCCTCCGTCCTGTTACAGGGCTGTGGTCTTACAAGACCTGTCCCACGGCCGATCCCCGCCGTTACTGTTGCCCTTGATGGGACGTCATGGGTGGAATTCGGGGGCACGGCGGTGGCGGCTCACCGCGCTGCTCGGCGTGGGAGTGGCCGCTCTGGCCCTGGTGGTGACCTTGCTCAACACCCTGCCCGGAGGCGGCGCGAGCACCGCGGGCACCACCCGCGACGGGGACAAGGTGCACGGCACCCCCGTCACCCCGCCCGAAACCCCGCAACCCGAGGTGGGCTGGGGTTTCACCCACACCCAGTACAGCGCCGACCAGGGCAGTGACACGGCCACCCAGCGCGTCGAGGGGGTGCTGCAGAAGCAGTCGCTGCCGCAGATCCAGCACATCATGGGCTGGGGGGCGGGCAACCCCGAACCCTCCAAGGGGCGCTACGACTTCTCGGAGATGGACCGCCGTATCGACTTCATGCGGAAGTCCGGCGGGACCCCGGTCGTCACCCTGTGCTGCTCCCCGGACTGGATGAAGGGCGGCAAGGCCGGCGCGAACAACACGAACTGGAGCCAGGCCGCCCTGGAGACCGCCCCGGACCGCGCCCACTACGCGGACTTCGCCGCGCTCGCCGCGACCGTCGCCAAGCGCTATCCGGACGTCCGTCACTTCATCGTCTGGAACGAGTTCAAGGGCTTCTGGAACGACAGCAAGGGCCGCTGGGACTACGAGGGCTACACCGAGCTCTACAACCTCGTCTACAAGGCGCTGAAGAAGGTCGACGAGGACATCCTGGTCGGCGGGCCCTACCTCGTCATGGACAGTGTCGACCCGCGCCAGACGGAGAACGCGTCGACGACCCTGAAGGGCACCTGGGGCACCATGGACCAGCGGGTCCTCGACGCCTTCGACTACTGGAACAAGAACAAGGCGGGCGCCGACTTCGTGGTCGTCGACGGCTCCAGCTACACCAAGGACGACGACCTGCTCCCGAACGAGTTCGCGGCCACCGACAAGTTCACCGCCGTCAGCCGGTGGGTGCGCGAGCAGACCCACGGCCTGCCGCTGTGGTGGGCCGAATACTACGTGGAGCCCGCCGACGGCAACGACGAGCGTACGGGCTGGTCCGAGGCACACCGCGGCGCCGTCCAGGCCGCCGGCCTGATCGCGATGGCCCGCGGCGGCGCCACCTCCGGCTTCTACTGGAACCCGGAGAAGGAGAAGGGCACCGACTGCGCGGGCTGCCTGTGGACGCCGACCGACAGCGCCGGCGGCGGCGCGGCCCTGCCCATGCTCGACCTCGTCTCCCGCTTCAGCCGGGCGTTCGCACCCGGCACCAAGTACGCGACGGTGTCCGTGGCCCCCGACGACGTGCCAGGCGTCCGCGTCCTCGCCACCGGCAAGGCCGTCCTGGTCGTGAACACCCTGAACCGGTCCATCAGCGCGCAGGTGGACGGCAAGCGGTTCGACATGTTGGCCTACGAAGTGAAGTGGCTCACCCGCTGAACCCGTGATCCCGGGTCCGGGTGAGCCACTCCGCCTGGCTGGACCTCGTGCTACTTCATGGTCAGGAACCGCTGTACGAGCGAGGCCAGCAGCACCGCCAGCAGCGGCAGCGAGAACCAGAAGCTGCTCTGCAGCCACCGCAGCTGCCGCACACCCGGCCGCACCGCGACCCGTACGACCTCCCGCGCCGCCAGCATGATGATGAGCGCCACGGCCGCCAGCGCGCCGACGACCGACCACGGTGTCCAGGTGATCAGGGGACCGATCGGCCCGGGAGCGGGCTCGAGCACCTTGCCCGCGGGCTGCTTGCGCAGCGCGTACATCGTCACGTCGTCGTTGACGAGGACCTTCTTCAGGTCCTGCCGGTCGTCGAGGTTGCGGATGAGCCGCGACTCCCAGGTCGCCGAGTAGCCCACGTCCATCTGGAGGTAGACCACCTGGCTGCGGTTGATCATGAGGTACGAGTTCGGGCCGGCGTCCTTGAGTGACTTGACCAGCCCTGACACCAGCACCGGGTCGCTCGGCGCCAGCGTCGGCACGTACTGCACCTTCTCCATGTCCCGGGTGCCCCACGGCATCGCGGGCGTCACGTTGTTGACCGTGTCGTTGCTCAGCCACAGCAGCCGTACGGTCGGCTTGTCGTGCGCGTACACGTAGTTCATGGCCGTGACCTCGCCCGGCCGGATGCGCTCGAAGGACTCGTTGCCCCAGCGGGCCACCAGGAAGCCGCCCATGAGAAGCAGACCCGCCATGAGCGCGGCCAGCGGGGCGAGGCTCACCCGGTCCTTCTCCCGTTCCTTCGCGGTGACGCCGGTGCGCGGGAAGAGGGCGAGCCCGGCCAGCAGTGCCGCCCCCGGCAGGGCGAACATGAAGACCCGCAGGGCCATCTCGCCGCCGTACGACTGCATGCCGAAGCCCAGGAACGGGACGAAGGTGAGGACGATCAGCGACCGCTCGCGGTACTTGTGGTCGCGCCGCCGCCACCAGCCCCAGCAGGCGAAGGCCATCACACTGCCGGCGAGCAGCACGCGCGTGTAGAGGACGAGTTTGTGCGTCGAACTGCCGCCCTGGATACGGCCGGAGACGGAGGTCGACACATTGCTGCCGACGCCGCCGACCCCGCCGAACAGGTCGTTGAAGTGCCCCGACCAGTAGGGCTCGGCCATGAAGCCGATCCAGACGGAGACCAGGACGGCGAACAGGATCGGCAGCCCGCGCAGTTCGGACCGGCCGACGAGGACGAGGACCGCGAGCACGCCGAGCATCACGAACGGGGTGAGCTGGTGAGCCGGGACGCTCGCCGCGAACAGGCCGATCAGCACCATGAGGAGCACGGCCCGCTGGCGCCGGTCGGTCGGCTCGACCTCCGCCTCGCCCGGGCGCGCCTTCGCCCACAGCACACGAGGCGCCCGGAACCACACGAGGAGGATCGCCACGAAGACGAGGTAGAGGAGGTAGGTGAAGCCCTGCGGGGAGAAGTAGTCCTGGCCCACCCAGCCGCTCAGCACGAAGATCCAGATGCCGGTCCACTTGGCGCGCCAGCTCGCCCGCATCGAACGCACGAGCAGGAACATCGGTGCCAGGTAGAGCAGTTGCATGGTCAGCGGCCACCAGCGGATCACCTCGGTGAGGTCGCTGACACCGCAGGCCTTGGCGACGAACGCGGCCCCCGCGAAGAAGCCCGGCCAGCTCCAGCGGGCGTCCAGGTCGGGTACCGCGGAGCCGGTGCGGTCGATGTAGTCGATGAAGCCGAGGTGCTGCCAGGCGGTGGCGAACCGTGGCTCGGTCTCGATGACCGCGGGGAGCGCGTGCAGGGAGATCACGGTGGCGAGCAGGGTGATGAGCAGCAGGCCCTTGTGCTCGCGGTTCATCCAGAGCAGCGAGGCGAAGACCGTGATCAGGAGGGCCGCGCCCACGAGGGTGGGCAGCGGCAGGACGGAGATGAGGCCGAGGCCGCCCATCTTGTCGAGGGAGGCGTCGTTGAGGCTCAGTGCCGGGACCCAGTAGAGGAGCAGTGCGCAGATCAGGAGGAAGCCGAGGAGCACGCCGGGTTTGGAAGGGTGTCGTAGGCGGTCGCGGAGGGGCGCAGTGGTGTTGTCCGGCGGCTGCGGGTTGTCCGTGTCCGGGCGCGCGGTTCCCCGCGCCCCTGACGGGGCGCTGTCCGTGCCCTCTGTTTCGAAGGAGGGCGTCACCGCGAAGGAGGGCGTTTCGAAGGGGGCGTCCACCTCCGGGGCTTCCGCCGGGCCCAGGGAAGCCTCCGAGCCCGGCTCCCGAGCCTCCACGGGCAGCCCCACCGAGGGCAGTTGCGGCTTCAGCGCCCAGGTCGGGCGGTGGTCCGGGCGTGCCTTGGGCGTGCCCGTGGGTGGGGTGCCGGGGCCCGGGCGGACGTCCGGGCGGCGTTCCTGGTGGTCGAAGTCGACGTGCACGCCGAGGGCGAGGGTGTCGGAGTCGAGGGCCCAGGCAGGCCCCCGCTTCGCCTCGCGCGGCTTGGTCGCGGCCACGTCGCGTGCGCCGAGGTCGGCGAGGTCCCCGTCCGGCGCCGCGCCCGCCGGGAGTTCGGCGGGCGGCGCGGTCCGAACGATCTTGAACAGCTTGGGTGCGGCGATCGACACGATCACCGCGAGGCTGGAGATCTCCGCGACGCCCGCCCCGGTCAGGCCCATCCGGGGCAGCAGGATCACCGTCAGGCCGAGGACCAGGACGCACAGCAGGCCCTGCAGATAGGCGAGTCCGGAGGTGCGGCTCTGGGCGCGCAGCACCGCGAAGTACGTCTCCATGACGACCCGCAGCAGCGCGCCGACCGCGAACCAGCGCAGCAACGGGGTTGCCGCGTGCGCGTAGCCGTCGCCGAAGACGTGCAGGATGAACGGTGCCCCGACGAACAGCAGTCCGCACACCGGCAGCATGATCCGCGCCATGCGCTTGAGCGCGGCCCGGGTGTTGGAGGCGAGCCGTGCGGGGTCGTGCGAGCCCTCGACGGTCAGCGAGGCGCCCATGTTGATGGCGAGCAGGTTGACCGTGCCGCCGATCGTCGTGGTGATGTAGAAGTACGCGTTGTCGGAGGAGCTGACCTGCGAGGCGACGATCACCGGGACGAGATAGACCACGGCGAGCGAGAAGAGCGAGCCGGTGTAGTCGCCGGCGAGGAAGCGTCCGACCTCCTTGAGCGTGGGCGGGTTCGCGCGCTCCTCGGTCGCCTTGATGTGCCGGGGGACCAGCCGCCGGAAGACCAGCAGGCCGAGCGGTACCACCGACAGGGCGATCGCGGCGACCCAGGAGACGAAGACGCCCGTGGTCGGGATCGCGGCGGCGAGTCCGACCAGCAGTGTCAGCTTCACCGCGGAGAACACGGTGTTGCCCACCGGCACCCAGAGCGCGCTGCGCAGTCCGGTCAGCACGCCGTCCTGCAGGGTCAGCAGCGACCAGGCGACGACCGCCAGGATGAAGCCGAGGCCGTTGAGCGAGCCGTGCAGGAAGCGGTACGAGGGTCCCCATGCGTTCAGCGTCAGCAGGAAGACCACGGCGGCCAGCGCCACGACCACCGAACTTCCCGCGTACGTACGGAAGATGAGGCGCCCGGTGGCGCGGCCCGCGACGGGGATGAAGCGGGCCAGGGCGCCGGTCAGGGTCACCGCGGTCAGGCCCGCCAGGAGCTTCATCGCGGCGATCGCGGCGGAGCCCTGGCCGACCGCGGCGTCGGAGTAGTAGCGGGCGGCGACCAGCCAGTAGCCGAGCCCGAGCACCGCGGAGATCCCGGTGTTGAGCATCAGGGCGTAGGCGTTGCGGAAGAGTTGGTTGCCGCCGCCGTCCTTGCGGCCCCGGCCGGGCAGGCGGAGGCGGCGCCCGGTCCGCTGCTCGGGCGCCCCGGCGGTGGGCGATGAAGCCTGGGCTGTGGTCGTCGTGTCAGACACGGGAACGGATGGCCTTCCGGCGGACCTGTCGTGCTCTTCGGACCATGGCGTACCCCTTGGTGAGGGCGCGGTCCCGGACGAAATTGCGGGCGATCGAGCGGCCCTCGACGAGCCGCTCGAACTCCTCGATACCGGTGTTGCGGCGCACGGTCACGCGTTGCAGGGCGTACGGGCCCTGGCGGCGGCGCGCCAGGCCGTTGCCGACGGCGAGCGACTGGGCGAAGCCCGCCTCCCGCACCGCCTGGCGCACCCGGCGGCTGGAGTAGCCGTAGGGGTACGCGAACGAGGCCGGGCGGGTGCCCAGCTCGTCGGCGATGATCTCCTTGCAGCGCAGCACCTCGAACCGCAGCGCGTCGTCGGAGAGCTGGTCCAGCTGCGGATGCGTGTGGCTGTGCCCGCCGATCTCGACCTGCTCGGCGGCGAGTTCGCGCACCTGAGCCCAGCTCAGCATGGTGTCGAGGCCGCCTCGGGTGTCGTACGCGCCCTTGATCCACCCCGTCGAGACGAACAGCGTGGAGGCGAAGCCGTGCTTGGCCAGCACGGGCAGCCCGTGCCGGTGCACGCCCTCGTAACCGTCGTCGAAGGTGATCAGCACGGGTCGCTCCGGCAGCGGTCCGCCGGACCGCCAACTCGCTGCCAGCGCCGCCGTGTCGACCGGGGTGAACCCCTGGTCCCCGAGCAGTGCCATCTGCTCGGCGAACGCCTCGGGCCCGACGGACAGCTCACGCGTCGCGTCATTGGGCGCGGCGGCGATGGAGTGGTACATGAGGATGGGTACGGGAGTGTCGTTCATGGGGCCGCCACACCTCCCGCGACCCGCGGGGGTCCTCCTCTGGTCATGCCGCCGCCCCCTCGCGTCCCGGACCGCTCCCGATCCCGTTCTCGATCTCCGCCACGGTGAACGTGGCGCCGCCCCTGCGGGCCCGGACGCTGCCGAGTACGTACCCCCCGGCCGCCGTCAGGACACCGGCCACGATGGCGCCCGCTCGGCCGGCGCCGCCCGGGCGGGCGAGCAGGGCGTCGCGCAGTCCGCGGGCCACCCCGGCGGGCAGGACGCGGGTCGTGTAGCGGCGTTCCGACTCGAGGCCCTTGTCGGCGCCGACGCTCCGGGCGACCAGGGCCTTTGAGAGGCCCTCGGCGTAGGCGCGGGTGCGGAAGTACGCGAAGTGCTCGCGTGGTTCGGGTACCCGGTGGTGGATGACCGCGCGGTCGTCGATCAGCAGGATCGCGTCCGGGCGGGCGCGGGTGAGGCGGATGCACAGCTCCGTCTCCTCGCAGCCCAGCGGACGCTTGTCGCCGTCGCGGCCGATGCCGGTAGCGAAGCCGCCCGCCGCGTCGAACGCCGTACGACGGAAAGAAGCGTTTCCGCCCAGGACGTTGCGGACCTGGACCCGGCCCGGCGGCAGCCCCTTGTACGTGCAGCCCACCACCCAGTCGAACTCCTCGGGGAACCAGGCTGGCCGGCGACCCGACGCCCAGATCGGCATCGTACGGCCGCCGACGGCCATGACCCGCGGGTCGGCGTACCCCGAGGCGAAGTGGCGCAGCCAGTCGCGCTCGGCCACGGCGTCGTCGTCGAGGAACGCGATGATCTCGCCGTGTGCGGCGGCGATCCCGGTGTTGCGGCCCGCGGACAGGCCGCGCGGGCCCGCGTTGGCGAGCACCCGTACCGCTTCGGTCTCCTTGTACTCCCTGCTCAGCCGGTCGAGCAGGGTGGCGTTGTGGTCCACGACGAGGAGCGTCTCCAGAGCGGGCAGCGACTGCGCCCGCACCGAGGAGACCGCCGCGAGGATGTCCTCCCAGCGGTCCTCGGTGTAGACGCAGATCACCACGGAGATGTCGGGACTGCTCAAGACACCTCTCCCTGGCCCGAGTCGAGCTGGGCGGCGTGCGGCCTGCGACGCAGAGCACGCCGGTTGGAACGCTCACCCATGATCACCTTGAGCACCCGGAACCCGTCACGCACGGCCCGCAGATTGCTCGTGCCGTGGATGCGGAGGTACTCGTGGCTGGGTATCTCCTGCACCTTGAGCCCGGCCTTGACCACCCGGATGTTCATCAGGGTCTCGACCTCGAAGCCGGTGCAGTCGAGTTCGATCTGGTCCAGGCAGTGCCGCCAGAACGCGTTGTAGCCGTAGCAGAGGTCGGTGTAGCGGGCGCCGAACTTGGCGTTGACGGCCGCGCACAGCACTCGGTTGCCCAGCTTGCGGATCGGTGTCATGTCGGAGGTTCCGCCGCCGTTGGCGAACCGCGAGCCCTTGGCGAAGTCCGCCCCGGACACCAGCGCGGACACATACGACACGATCTCGTGGCCGTCGGCCGAGCCGTCCGCGTCGACCATCACGATGATGTCGCCGGTGCACGCCTCGAATCCGGTGATCAGGGCGTCGCCCTTGCCCTTTCCCTGCTGCTCGACGACCTTGACGTCGGGCCACAGTTCACGGGCCACCTCGACGGTGTTGTCGGTGGAATTGCCGTCGACAAGAACCACTTCGTGTATCCAGGCGGGAAGGGTCTTGAAGACGTACGGGAGATTCTCCGCCTCATTCATGGCGGGAATCACGACACTCACCGGTGGCGCTATGGCCAGGTGAGAGGAGATCGGCCGGTATTTGCCGGCCGTTAACGGATCTTCGCCCGATACGGCTGGGCGCAGGACTGAGCTCATGAGTCTGGTCCCTCTCGTCCGGTGGACCGCCCGCCCCTGGGCGGTCCGGCTTTTAGTCCGGTTCGAAAGGGGGGTTCTCACTTACGGCGTGACGAAATGGATCTCCGTGCATGCCGGGTGAGCTGGCAAAGCTGGCCGATTCCGAAGGCGGAAGTCCGAAGACGGAAGCCCGAGGACGGAATTCCGGATGCGGAAACCGGTCGCGCGGCACGACTCGGCACAAGTGTGGTCACCGAGCACGGCACCCCCCTACCGCGCCCCGCGCCGGGTCCTCTTCGCGATCTTGAGCCCTCCCCTAGATCGCATGTGCGTGAGGGGCCGATGCGGGTGAGATGTATGACGGTATTGACGATTGCGCCCATATGGCAAGGCCTGGAACGACGCCTCACGTTTTTGTTGGTTTGGCCGTTACCTAACGACTCGAACGGATTTTCCCCATCCGCTTGCGCACTCGCCGGACCACCACCAGCAGGAGGACAAGAGCGCTGATCGCCGTCACGGCCACGATTCCGCCATGGACCGACCACCGGTGCACCGCCAGCATGCCCTGGGCGACGAGGAGGTCGACGGCGATCGCTCCGGCGACGGACACCACCGTGCGGGCGAAGGGATCCAGCCCGCGCAGCGCGGCCCAGATGGCGGCTCCTGGTGCGGCGAGCAGGAAGAAGAGGGTGAACGGGCCGCGCAGGGAAGAGTCCACGTCGGCGAGCGCGAGTACCGCGCCGACGCCCGCGACGGCCACCGCCATGCCCGCGAGCAGCGGGACCAGGTCCCTCCCCGGATCCTGTCCCGACCGCTTGTCACTGTCTGATGAAGGTGACTTGATGCCTATGGTCTGCATTGGCGACTTTGCCCCCCGACGCGCCGGATGCCGGGCTTCAATGTCGCGCAGCGGGCTGGGGGCCGTCAAGATGCGGTAGGCACTCGTGGGGGCTTCTCGGTCGACTTCAAACATGTGGCACGAGTGTTCACCGCGTGTTCCCCGGAGGAGCCGGCTGCCTCCGGGGAACTGCGTTGCGGATCAGGCGAGTCGGGGCGTCACGGGGCGATCTTCCCGAGATGTCACGGGACGATCTTCAGCAGCCGGTTCGGGGAGCCGGAGCCCGGGCTGGTGATCTTGCCCGTCGTGGCGCCGTTCACCAGAGCCGTGGCGACCTCTGCCGGGGTGGCGGAGGTGTGGCCCGCGAGGTGGACGGCGGCCGCGCCCGCGACGTGCGGGGTGGCCATCGACGTACCGGAGATGGTGTTCGTGGCGGTGCCGCTGGTGTTCCAGCCCGCCGTGATGGAGGAGCCGGGGCGAAGACGTCCAGGACGGAGCCGTAGTCGGAGTAACTGGCCTTGGCGTCCGTGCTGGTGGTGGAGTCCTCCTCTTGGCGGCGCGCGCCCGGGTTCGGCGCACGGCTGTGGGGGGTGCGCGCGTCGCGCACGGCCCTGGAGCGCCGCGTTCCGCCCAAGACCGAGTAAGGCCTCGGTCATCCACGGGTAAGGCTCAAGGGAGTTGACGCCCCGTCATCAAGATGTCATGTGCATGCATGAAATATGCGTGGAACATGTTCGGGTGTCACGGGTGGCGGCGGCAGGGGCCGAAAAGTCTTGGCATGGACACTTCCTGTCAACACGCGTAGCTGCTACGACAGTTGTGGCAGAGATCCTGCTAAAGGGAGGTTCCATGAGACGTTCCCGAATTACGGCATACGTGACCTCACTCCTCCTCGCCGTCGGCTTCGCCCTCACCGGGGCCGCGACGGCGCAGGCGTCCGGAACCGCCGCGGCCACCGGCTATGTGGCCCTCGGCGACTCCTATGCGTCCGGTGTCGGTGCGGGCAGCTACATCAGCTCAAGCGGCGACTGCTTGCGCAGCACGAAGGCGTACCCCTACCTCTGGGCCGCCGCCCATTCACCCTCGTCCTTCGACTTCACGGCCTGCTCGGGGGCCCGTACGGGTGATGTCCTGGCGAACCAGCTGGGCCCGCTCAGCTCCTCCACCGGCCTCGTCTCTCTCAGCATCGGCGGCAACGACGCGGGCTTCGCGGACGTCATGACGACGTGTGTGCTCCAGTCCGACAGCGGCTGCCTGTCCCGCATCGCCACCGCCAAGGCCTACGTCGACTCCACGCTCCCCGGCCAACTCGACTCCGTCTACTCCGCGATCAGCTCGAAGGCGCCCGCCGCCCACGTGGTCGTCCTCGGCTACCCCAGGTTCTACAAACTGGGCGCGACCTGCCTCGGCCTCTCCGACACCAAGCGCGCCGCGATCAACGACGCGGCCGACTACCTGGACAGCGCCATCGCCAAGCGTGCCGCCGACCACGGCTTCACCTTCGGCGACATCAGGAGCACCTTCACCGGGCACGAGCTCTGCTCCGGCAGCGCCTGGCTGCACAGCCTGAACCTGCTGAACATCACCGAGTCCTACCACCCGACCGCGGCCGGCCACTCCGGCGGCTATCTGCCGGTCTTCACCTCGGCGGCCTGACCACCCCTCACGGAGACGTGGAAGCGGAGGCCTCGTCCGACGGGGTCTCCGTCACACATGTCACCGAGAACGGCACCGAGTTGGACGTCGTCCGGACGGGGCTGCGGACCTCCACGCTGATCTCGTTCTGGAAGATCCCGCTCGCGTTGTACGTCGACAGGAAGATCGACTTCTGCTTGGTCCTGCCACCGTCCGACGAGAACGACAGGGTCTTCCAGCCCGGGTCGGACACCTCGCCCGTCTTCAACACCCAGCGGTACTCGACGTCCACCGGTACACGGCCCACCGTGAAGGTCGCCGTGAAGGTCGGCGCCTGGGCCTGGGACGGCGGGCAGGAACCGGAGTAGTCGGTGTGCGCACCCGCGACCGTCACCTGCACGGACTGGGCCGGCGGCGAACTCGTACGAGCGCTGCTCGACGCACTGGCCGAGGGAGTGGAACCGCCGGGCGCGGCGCTGTTGCTCCCGCTCTTGCTCGCGGACGGCGAACTCCCGCCGCCGGAGCCGCTCTTGGTGCCACTTCCGCTGCTGCTGTCGTTGCTGCTCCCGCCGCCGTTGTCACGGTTCACCAAGGCGTACGTCAGTCCGCCCACCGCGAGTGCGAGCGCGATCACGCCCGCGATCACGGCGGCGGCCGCGCGCCGGTTACGGACGGGTTCCGTCGAGGTGGGGGAGTCGTTGGGCGGCGGGTAGGGCGTGTAACCCGGCTGCGGTCCTTGTGGACGGGTCCGGGACGGCGCCATGGGAGGCCCGAATCCCGGCGGCTGCGGCGCGGGCTGGGAGAACGAGGAGATCGTCGGTGACTGGGCGGTCGGGGACGGCGGTCCCGCGGCCGGGGAGCCGCCCGCGGCGACGAGCCGCAGATCGCTCTCGGCCTGCGCGGCGCTCAGCCGCTCGGCCGGGTCCTTCCTCAGCAGACCCTCGATCACGGGCGCGAGCGGCCCCGCGTGGCGCGGCGGCGGCAGCGGCTCGTCGACGATGGCCCGCAGCGTGCTCAGCGGGGTGTTGTGACGGAAGGGCGAGTTGCCCTCGACCGTCGCGTACAACAGGACCCCGAGCGACCACAGGTCGGACTCGGGGCCGGGCGTACGACCGAGCGCCCGCTCGGGGGCGAGGAACTCGGGCGAACCGATGACCTCGCCCGTCATCGTCAACGCCGAACTGCCCTCGACCGTCGCGATACCGAAGTCCGTGAGGACGACCCGGCCCTCGTTCGACAGCAGCACGTTGGCCGGCTTCACATCGCGGTGCAGCACCCCGGCCTCGTGCGCGGCCCGCAGGGCGGAGAGCACTTCGGCACCGATGTCGGCGGCGCGCTGCGGCGACTGCGGACCCTCGGAGTCCAGCAGATCGGACAGGGCGATGCCGCGCACGAGTTCCATGACGATCCAGGGGCGGCCGTCCTGCGTCGCCACGTCGTACACCGTCACCACATTGCGGTTCGCGACCCGGGCCGCGGCCCACGCCTCGCGCTCCAGCCGGGCGTACATCCGCTCCACGTCGTGCGCCGGGATCCCGGCGGGCGCGCGGACCTCCTTGACGGCGACCTCGCGGTGCAGCACCTCGTCACGGGCGCGCCACACGGTTCCCATACCGCCCTCGCCCAAGGGGGAGAGGAGACGGTAGCGGCCCGCGATCACACGTTCACTGCCCGGCTCTTCGGACACGGGTGTCCCCCATTCGTATCCGCTGTGCATCCGCGTGATGTCTTTTCACGATGTCTCTTCGCGTGATTTCTCCACAAAAGTAGCTCAGCCGAGTGCGGATGCCGCCCCCTTGAACACCAATCCAGCCCCAAGGGCGATGACGATCAACGCCGAACCCAGGGGGGCGGTCCTGCGGATCAGGGCCGCGGTCGGTCCCCCGGCCCACCGGGGACGCTTCGCCAGCGCCCGGTTCATCCCGTCGTTCAGCTTGACGACGGCGAACCCGGCCGCCGTGAGCGTCAGAGCGAGACCGACGCCGTACGCCAGGACGAGAAGTAGGCCGAACCACGCCTGTCCCAGCGCCGCCGCGCCCACCAGGACGACCACGGCGGAGGGGCTGGGCACGAGTCCGCCGGCGAATCCGAGCAGGATCGTGCCGCGGAGGGTGGGGGCCACCTCGTGGGTGTGGGTGAAGCCGCCGTGGGTGTGTTCGAGGGCGGGGGAGACGGCGTGGTCGTGCGAGTGGGGGTGGGGGTGAGGGTGGGGGTGCGCGTGGTCGTGTTGGTGGCCATGGTCGTAGTCGTGGTCGTGGGAATGTCCGCGCTCGTGCCCGTGTGTGTGCGGCTTGCTGTCCGCCGCTGCCGTCGCGGCGGAGGCGTGGGCGAGTACCAAGGGGCGTTCGTGCTCTTCGGCCTGCTCGTGGTCGTGCGCGTGTTCGTGGGCGTCAGCGTGGCTGTGCGCGTGGTGGTCATGGGGGTGGTCGTGCGCGTGTCCGTGGGCGTGCTCAAGACCGGGTCGCCGCGGCCGGTTGCGCCAGGCCCGGCGTACGAGCGTGGCGCCCGCGAAGGTCACCAGGACGCCGCTGGCGATGCCGAGCCACGCGATCACGGAGGGCGCCGCGGCCGAACCGGCCGTCACCAGGAGGCCGAGGGCGACCACGCCCAGGGTGTGGGTGACCGTGACGGAGGCGGCCAGCGGCAGGACGTCACGCAGCCCCGCCTTGCCGCCGCGCGCCGCGGCCGTCGCGGCCATCAGGGTCTTGCCGTGACCGGGCGCGAGTGCGTGCATCGCGCCCAGGAACACGGAGATGACCAGGGCCAGCGCGGCGAAGCCGACGGTGAGGTGATGGCGGGCCACCAGGTTGTTCAGCGCCTCGGTCCAGCGGTCGGCGCCCCGGGGCAGTACGGAGGCGCCGGGGACCTCCGTCCGTTCCTCGGCGAGGGCGGGGCCGCCGGGGCGTATCCGCAGGGACGCGGTCGCGGTGTCGGCGGGGGAGGAGAGCAGCGCCTTGGGGTAGCTGGTCAGTTCGTGCGACACCGACTTGGCCGGTACGTCCGAGGCGGTGAGCGTCATCCGGTCGCCGCGCGCGGTGATCTCGCGCCAGCCGGGTCCCCGGTCGGCCCCGGCGCTGTGGAAGCCGAGGGAGACCGGGCCATGCTTGGGCAGCGCGGCTGTCAACCGGCACTCCACGCGCAGGGTGTTGAGCCCGGCCTGCCCGGGGCGCAGCTTCGCTCGGCTCGTGGCGACGAAGAGCGCGGCCGGATGTCCGTCGACGGTGACCTTGCTGCCGGTCGCGGCCGTCTCGCAGCGCTGCCGGGCCCAGTCCGTCATACCGAGCTTCGCCAGGTCGGGCTTGGCCTGGGTGGCCGGGATCTCGGCGAGGTCCTCGACATGGTCGACGCGCAGCTGCCCGGGGGCGGCGACGAGCCCGTCGTACCGGTTGACGGTGAAGTTGCCGAGCGGATGCGCGCTCGCGGCTCCGGTGGGGACGAGGACGAGGGCGCAGGCGGCGGTGAGGACGGCCGCCCAGGAGGCGAACAGCCGACGCGACCTTCCCAGCGGGGACTTCGCCCGCCGACCGCGCGTTCGAGGGGGCCTCATTTGTCCTCCCCCAGAGCCTTGCGCGCCGCACGGGCACCCAGGGGTGAGAAGCCCGCGTTCAGGTCGAGCGCCGACTTCAGCGAGGCGCGGGCCTCCTTCTCGTGACCGGTGGCGCGTTCGATCATGCCGCGGTGGTAGAGGAAGGACGCGTTGCGATAGCCGGTGGCCGTGGCCTGGCGGGCGTACGGCAGGGCCTCCTTGTCGCGGCCGTTGACGTGCAGCGCCCAGGCCAGCGCGTCCGCCGTGTGCACGGTGTGGCGGCGGGCCCACTCGGCGCGGGCCGCCTTGAGCGCGTCCCCCCGGTTGCCGTGGTCGGCGGCGGCGAGGGCGGTGTCCAGGTCGGCGTTGACACCATAGGAGTGGGCCAGCGAGACCCAGGCGGTCACCAGGGAGTACTGGTCACGGGCCTTCTGCGCGTCGCCGGTGCGGCCGCGCGCCTCGTACAACTCACCTAGTTCGACAAGTGGCTGGGGGAGCGGATAGCGCTCCACGACCTGTTCCATGCCCTTGATCGCCGCCGTCCGGTCGCCCTTCGCGGCCTGGGCGCGGGCGCGGCCCTCGAGCGCGGGGAGATAGCTGTCGTCGGCGGCCAGGGCTCGGGCGTAGTACTTCAGCGCGGAGTCGTAGTCGCCCTGGTTCCAGGCGAGTTGGCCGAGCGCCGCCGCCACGTACGAGACGTCGCCCCGGCTCGTCGCCGTGTCGAGCGCCTGCTGAAGGACGCGGCGGGCGGTCTTCACATCGCCGCGCAGCTCGTGGACGTAGGCGTACCGGGTGAAGACGGGGACGCCCGGCCGGCGCGAGTCGGCCAGGTCGGCGGCCTTCGAGGCGTCGGCGTAGCGGCCGAGTTCGACGAGCGCGTCGATACGGGAGGAGAGGGCGCGCTCGCTGTACGGGTTCTCCTTCAGCACCTTGTCCGCGTAGGTCAGGGCGCCGGTGAAGTCGTGGCGCGCCGCGGCGGGGGGGGCGCGGCCCGCGAGCGCCGACTCGTTGTCGGGACGCAGCTTCAGGGAGCGGTCCAGCGCCTGCTGCGCCTGGGGGTAGCGGGAGGGGTCGCCCTTGGTGCGGGCCTGCTCGACGTAGGCGAGTCCGAGGGTGGCCCAGCTGTCGAAGTCCTTGGGCTGGGTGCGGAGATGGGCCTGCAGCGAGGTGATGCTGGCGTCGAGGTCCCCGCCGGCCAGCAACTCCGGTGACACGGCGCCGCTGGTGGCGGCGACCGCGGTGCCCGAGCCGTCCCGCAGGGCCCCGACGATCACGGCCCCGGCGGTGAGAGCGAGCGCCAACGAAGCGGCGCAGAGGCCGAGTTGGGCCGCACGCCAGCGGCGTGTCGAGGCGGACACCCGCCGGACGGCGGCGACGCGTTCATCGGCCGTGGGCAGCTGCTCCTCTGGCACGGGCAGGTGGTCTTCGGCCGTGGGCTGCTCGGCTTCGGGTTC
>NZ_JBEYFS010000100.1:0-21489 GCF_040634475.1 Streptomyces sp. NPDC007095 | reverse complement strand
TCGGGCAGGTGGTCTTCGGCCGTGGGCTGCTCGGCTTCGGGTTCGGGCAGGTGGTCTTCGGCCGTGGGCTGCTCGGCTTCGGGTTCGGGCAGGTGGTCTTCGGCCGTGGGCTGCTCGGCTTCGGGTTCGGGCAGGTGATCCTCGGCCGCCGGCAGCTTGGCTTCCGGCTCGGGAGCGTCGTGCGGAGGCTGTGGGTCGGCCGTCGTCACCTCGTCGGGCTCGCCCTCCGGCGCGCTCTCGTTCGTACGCGGGGACATGCCCTCTCCTCAAAGTCCTTGGGGTGAACGGTCGTCGTGGGGGTGGGGCGGCGCGGCCCGCCGTGGGGGTGATGGATGCGGGCCGCGCCAGTCGGTGGACCGGGCCCGGTCAACGGGCCAGGTCGCCAGGGCCGGTCAGTAGGCCCGGTTGTACATGCGGCGGCGCCACCACATGACGCCGGCGCCGATCAGCAGGACCCCGGCCACGCCCGCCGCCGCGGAGCCCGCGATCAGCATGGTGTCGGTGCCGCCGGTGCCCGACTGAAGGGCGTCACCCAGCTGGTTCTTGACGCTGCTGCCGGTGCCCTTCGCCAGCGGTCCACGCGAACCCGAGGTGGGCTCGGCCACGTAGGGGAACGACTTCTCGAAGCTCTTGTCGTTCTTGTCGACCGAGTCCGACAGACCGGTCTTCTGGCCGAGCAGTTCACCCTCGACGACCCGCAGCGAGGCATCGATCACGTCGTCGGCGAGCCGACGGCCGTTCGGGAAGCCCGCGTTGTCGCCGTCGAGCACACCGAGCCGCTTGGGGTGCATGCTGGGTTTGATCGAGGTGTTGAGCCGCAGCTCCTCCGCAGGGCGCACCTTGGGCGGCTGGTTGAGGCCCTTCACGCCCTTCAGGAACACGTCGACCAGGTCGTTGCGCGGCTCGGCGGGCGCCTTGATCTTGTAGATCGCCTCGATGAGCTTGGGCAGCTCCGGGTTGGTCACGTTCTTCAGGAACTGCGCGTCGTCCCAGGGCGAGGACGCGTTGAACTTGTCCTTGTCCTTCTGCGGGTTGACGACCTCGTTGACCAGCGGGCTGCCCAGGCGCGAGACCTGCGTGTAGTAGCCGCGGGCGTCCTTGCGCTGGACGGTGGACCAGATGCCGACGATCGGCTGGTGCGACGACTCCTGGATCATGTAGTTGGGCACCTGCAGGGCCAGCGTGTTGACGTTGTAGCCCTTGAGCGTGTCCCGCCCGACCTCGGACAGGTTGCCGCCGTACAGCAGGTCGAAGACCCGCAGGTCGGCGAAGAAGGGGTCGTCCGCCTGGCCGGCGAAGGTCGTCGAGTCGCCCGCGAGCTTGTACACGGCCTGGTTGCGCAGCTTCGTGTAGTCCGGCATCGAGGCCTTGCCGACGTTCGACGGGGCGACCGGGATGTCGTCCGCGACCTTCGTCTTGGAGACCAGCTTCTGGTTGTGCAGCCGCAGCAGATCGATGTCGTAGGTCTGCGTGATGTTCAGGTCCGGGTCGTCGAGGCTGTTGACCGGACCCGTGTTGTAGAGGAACGTGTCGCCGTTCTTGCGGTGCGTCTTGAAGGTGTACCGGTACACCAGCTCGCTCTGCGCGTCACCGTTGTTGTCGATATGGATGTCGTACTGGGCGTCGTCGGCGAACGTGTAGAAGTTCGGCCCGCCGGCCGGCTCCTCGAAGGGTATGAAGTTCGCGATGACCGTCGTCGTGTCCGGCTTGTCCGGGCTGACGAAGGCGTACAGGTCGGTGTTGTCGTACTGGGGAGTGCCCGAGATCAGCGGGGCCTCCCGGTGACTGGAGGCGGAGGCCGCCCCGGGGTCCAGCGCGGCTACGCCGGCGGCTACGAGCCCCCCGGCAGCCAGCGCACCGCAGACGAGGGTCGCGAGACTCCTGCGTCCCAAGCCACTCCTGGAGATAGGTGTCATGCCGTCCGTCCTCAGATCCCAATTGCCTGACGCACGCCATTCGGAGCGGTCGCCGGGGTGGATTGGTCGAATCCCAAACGTTCTTACGGCGGGTTTCGCGGCTCGTTTCATCCACGGGCCGGTTTCTTTCACGGCGCTCTCAGAGACCCCTCATCACTCTTTGGCAACCGACCCGCGTTTTGACCGCCGTGATCCGTAACCCATCCGGAGGCGCTCGCGCTGCGAACATGTAGGTGCAGGGACAGGCCGCGCGCGGCCGGAGAGGGGGGAACGAGTGGAGGCGGACGAACTTCTGGTGCTCGTGGCCGGAGGCGACCAGAAGGCATTCGAGGAGCTGTACGGGCAGGTGTCCGGACCCGTGTTCGGACTCGTACGCCGCGTGGTGCGGGACACGGCCCAGTCGGAGGAGGTGTCCCAGGAGGTGCTGCTCGAACTCTGGCGCTCCGCCGCTCGGTTCGACCCCGGCCGAGGCAGCGCCCTGTCCTGGATCCTCACCCTCGCGCACCGGCGGGCCGTCGACCGGGTACGCAGCGCCCGCGCGGCCACCGAACGCGAGCAGCGCGAGGGGCAGCGCGCCCATCATCCCGCCTTCGACCAGGTCGCCGAGGAGGTGGAGGCCGGGCTCGAACGCGAGTGGGTACGCCGCTGCCTGGAGCGGCTCACCACCCTGCAACGGCAGTCCGTCACCCTCGCCTACTACGACGGCTACACCTACCGCGAAGTCGCCGAACGCCTCTCCCTGCCGCTAGGCACGGTCAAGACACGCATGCGCGACGGTCTGACACGGTTGCGCCACTGCCTGGGAGGTGTGGCATGAGCGCGCGTCGGACACCGCGCCGTGCGGACGGCGTGCCGGGCCGTCAGGCCCCCGCACCGAACTTCGAGTTCGCCCGCCAGGGCCGTGTTCCACACCCGCGGTGCCTTCCCCCCGGCTCCCGGCACCCCCGTATCCGCGCCCTGGAACTGCCCAGCCGCGCCCCGCACCCCCAGGGAGGCGTCGTATGAGCGTCCTCGACCGTCTGCTGCGCCGCGATCTGCACTCGCTCGCCGCTCCCTACGCTCTCGACGCGCTGGAACCCGACGAACGCCGCCGCTTCGAGCGCCATCTGCGGGGCTGCCCCCGGTGCGCGGCCGAGGTGCGGGAGCTGGGCGAGGACGCGGTGCGGCTCGCCTGGTCCACCGCGGCGCCCGCCCCGGCCGCCCTGCGCGAACGGGTCCTGACCGCCGTACGCACGACTCCTCAAGAGGCGCCGGACCCCTCGCACCCCGCCCACCCGTCGCAGGCGTTGCCGAACGGCGTGCCCCGTGGGCGCGCGGCGCACGGGCCCGCGCGCGGCCGGACCCCGCGCTTCCGGTCGCTGCTCGCCCCGCTCTCCACCGCCACCGCCGCCGCGGCGCTCGTCGTGGCGTCCCTCTTCGCCGTCCAGGCGACACAGACCCAGGACAAGCTGGACCAGGAGCGGGCGCAGGCACGTGAGATCGCCCACGTTCTGGCGGCCCCCGACGCCCGGGCGACGAGTGACAGGGATTCACAGGGCCGCGGAATCGGAGTGGTTGCCTCCGTATCGGAGCGGCGCGCCGTCGTGACCCTGAGCGGACTCGGTACTCCGTCAGGGGGGCGCGTGCACCAGTTGTGGCTCATGCGCCCCAACGTGCAACCGCGCTCCCTCGGGCTCTTCGAGGGCGACACGCCCCTGATGGCCGACGGACTGAACACGAACGCCACGTCACTCGCTGTCACCGTCGAGCCGCAGGGGGGCTCGGCACAGCCCACCACCACGCCAGTTGTGCAACTCGCCCTGAAATCGGTTGGATTCGGAGAGTGACCGTCAACACCCTTACGGGGAAGGTGAATCCTGCTACCGCGATACACGAGTGCCACCAGGGAGCGATAGGGTTAGCCTGCCCGGGCCGGGTGGACTCGTACGGGTGGGGAGAGACATGGAACAGATAACAGTGCGCAGCAGGGCACGTGTCCCTGCGATCACCTGCGGGAGCAGCGCGACCAGTTCGCGCCTCGACCGCCATCTGGCGGTGCTGGGCGGCCCTGCCGTCCCGCAACGCGAGACGGCCGAGGCGACTTCGCTGATGCGTGAGCTCACCGCGCGTGACACCGCGCACGACAGCAGTGGGAGGGGCGCGCGCGTACGGCGGGTCTCGCTCTTCGCCCCTCTGAAGCGGCTGCGTCGTTCGCTGTTCGGCGGCCACTAGTACGGTCGCGCGGTACTCGACCCCGCGCTCAGGCGACCACACCGCCCCGGCGTAAGCGCTGCGTTCTCGCCGCCCGTCGTCCCCACGGCACGCAGCGCCGCCCCGGTGTGCTCCCCGAGCGCGGGTGCATCCCCGTTCGTCTTTTTGTGCGCCTCGTTTCCACCCGGCGGCGCGCGGTGGCTCCTTTCTCCCCCTCCTCCCGGCCCTCGGCCGTCGTCAACCCCGGATGCCCGAGCCCCCGTTGGGATTCATCGCTCCCCGGTCGCGTACCTGCGCACCGCGAGCGGCACGAACACCGCGAGGATGACGACACACCAGGTCAGCGCCCCGGCCACCGGGTGTGTCACCGGCCAGGCCCCCTCGCCCGGCACCGGTGCGTTTCCGAAGAGGTCTCGTAGTGCGGTGGTCACCGCGCTGATCGGATTCCACTCGGCCACCGTGCGCACCCAGCCGGGCAGGTTGTCGGTGGGGATGTACGCGTTCGACAGCAGCGGCAGGATGAACGTCGCACCGCCCAGTTGCCCGGCCGCCTCCTCACTCTGTGAGGCGAGCCCCAGCACGATGCCGATCCACGTCGTCGCGAACCGGAAGAGCAGCAGGAGGCCGACGCCGGCCACCGCCCGGAGCGCCGACCCCTCGATCCGCCAGCCCACGGCCAGCCCGACCAGCATCAGCGGAACCGTGCCCACGGCGGTGACCACGAGGTCCGCGAGCGCCTGCCCGAGTGGCACGGCGGCCCGGCTCATCGGCAGCGTACGGAAGCGGTCCATCACGCCCCGGTGCGAGTCCTGGGCGGCCTGGAACATGCCGGTCATGATCCCATTGGCGGCGGTCGCCACCAGCAGTCCCGGCAGCAGGAAGGCGCGGTACTGCTGTCCGGGTGTCGCGAGGGCGCTGCCGAACACATAGCCGAAGAACAGCAGCATCGTGATCGGCATGGACTGGGTGAGGATCAGCAGCCCGGGATTGTGCCGGATCCGCCGCAGGTGCCGCCCCAGCATCGCGGTCCCGTCGTACGCCAACGTGCTCATGTCACAAGCTCCTTGCGGTCGGTGCGGCCTCCGGTGAGGCGCAGGAAGACGTCGTCGAGCGTCGGCGGGCGCAGGCTCGCGTCGAGCAGTGGCACCCCCGCGGCGTCGAGTTCACGGACGAGCCGGGGCAGGGTCAGTGTCGGATCGGTGGTCACCGCCCCGACCGCGTGCCGCTCCGGGGCGAACGCCGGTTCGGAGCCGGTGAGCCGGTCGAGGACGGCCGCCGCGCCGGGCATCGCGTCGGCGTGGGCGACGACGACCTCCGCGTACGAGCCGATGAGCGCCTTGAGTTCGGCGGGCGATCCGGTGTGCGCGACCCGGCCGTGGTCCACGAGCGCGATGTCGTCGGCGAGCCGGTCGGCCTCCTCCAGGTACTGCGTGGTCAGCACCACGGTCGTGCCCTCGCCCTTCAGGGCGCGCACGGCCTCCCAGATCTGGTTGCGGCTGGCCGGGTCGAGCCCGGTGGTGGGTTCGTCGAGGAAGAGCACCTCGGGGCGGCGGATCAGGCTCGCCGCGAGGTCGAGGCGGCGCCGCATACCGCCCGAGTAGGTGGACGCGGGCCGGTCGGCGGCCTCGGCGAGCCCGAAGCGTTCGAGGAGTTCACCGGCGCGGGCCGGAGCGTCCCGCATCCGGTGCAGCCGCGCGAACAGCCGCAGGTTCTCCCGGCCGGTGAGGTCGCCGTCGACGGAGGCGTACTGCCCGGTGACCCCGATGGCGCCGCGCACCGCGGCCGCCTCCCGTACGAGGTCGTGCCCGGCGACCCGCGCCGACCCCGCGTCGGGCCGCAGCAGTGTGGTGAGCAGGCGCACCGCCGTGGTCTTGCCCGCGCCGTTAGGTCCGAGCACCCCGCAGACGGTGCCCTCGGCCACCGCGAGATCGAGCCCGCGCACCGCGTGGACGACCTCCCCCTTGGTTTCGAAGCTCTTCTCCAGACCTTCACTAAGTACGGCGTACGTAGTTGTCATGGGGCGACCATAGCGCACTACGTACGCCGTACGTAACTAGGATGGTGGCGAGGTGATCGACGACATGACAGGGCGCAGTGCCGTACCCGAAGTGATCTGGGCCCGCCCCGAGCGCGCGGGCCGTGGTCCGCGGGCGGCGTACAGCCGGGCGGACATCGCGGCCGCCGCGGTGCGGATCGCGGACACGGACGGGCTCGAAGCGGTCTCGATGCGGCATGTGGCCACCGAGCTGGGCTGCGGCACGATGTCGCTGTACAACTACGTCCCGCGCAAGGAGGACCTGTACGAGCTGATGGTTGACGTCATCAGCGGTGAGCACGACACCTGGGAGCCGACGGGCGACTGGCGCGCCGACATGCTCCGCGTCGCCCATCAGACCCGTGCCCTCATGCACCGCCACCCGTGGCTGCCGCGCCTGATGTCCCCGGTCTACGGCTTCAGCCCCAACGCCCTGCGCTACCTGGAGCACTGTCTCGTCTGCCTCGACCCGCTGGACGCGTCGTACGGCACGAAGATGGAGCTGATCGCGATGCTCAACGGCGTGGTGACGACGTACGTCGGCAACGAACTGGCCACCGCCGAGCGCACCCGCTCCCTGCCCTGGTCCGAGGAGCAGGAGCAGGCGATGCGGATCGCCTACCTCGGCAGCCGGATCGCGACCGGCGCGTATCCGCGGATGGCGGCCGCCTTCAGCCGGGACGCGGGCCCGATCGACCTGGAGGCGGTGTTCGAGCGGGCGCTGGGGCGGGTGCTGGACGCGTTCGAACCAAAGGGTTAGATCTACGCGGCTGTCGGACCTGCGGGGTCAGATGAGCGCGAACTGCCCCTCGGGGCCCTCTTCGTGGTGATCGAGGACGGACGCGGGCCGGTGCGCCGCCTCCGGAACCGGCAGCACGCCCGCCTTGCGCAGCTCGGTCCGTGTGATCGGCGAGTCGATCGCCAACTCGTCCAGCTGGGGGCGGAGTTCCGCGAGGAGTGTCAGCACCGTGATGAGTTCCAGGAGCTCGGACGTCCAGGCCTGTGGCCAGCCGGCGGGCCGGATCGCCTCCAGGGTGCCCGGCCCGGCCGGTTCCGCCGGCTCGGTCCTGGCCGCGAACCACTGCTCCAGGACCCGCACTCCGCCCACCTCGAAGTCCCAGGCCTCAGGCGGCACGGGCGAGATGCGGCCCTCGTCGAGGAGGAGGGCCTCCTCGTCGCGGTCGTAGCGCACGTCGAGGGGGCGCGGCGGGAGCGGGGCGCGGACATAGGGGCGACGGCCACCGGGGAGCTTGGGGCGCTCGCCGTCGCGGCGCATCAGCCACAGCATCCGGCGCCCCAACGCGACGCCGTTCGCCCACGCCTGCGGGTCGGCGGTGAGCGGGACGGCACACCCGTCCCGGCCCGACCGCGCGACCGCAAGCGTCCAGGCGAGGATGTCGTCGGGTTCGGGGGAGTGGCCGAGGCGGGCGCCGACGTGCTCCAACAGGCCGGGCGCCAGATTCGGTTCGAGGCCCCCGGGGCGCCGGTGGAGGGGGCGGACACGGCCACCGCGACCGGCGCTCAGTGGCAGCACGGACGCGACCAGCAGCACCGGCCCCGACGTGTCCGGCACCACCGTCTGCTCCACCACGAACACCTGCCGCTCGTCGGCCACCCGCCACAGCTCGGGGCGCGCCGCGTCGATCAGCCGGTGGTCCGGGATCAGCCACTGCTCGTCGAACGGGCCGTGCAGGACACGTACCGGCTCCGGACAGGGTCCCGACTCCCGCTCCAGCCGGGCCGTCCCACTGGACTGCCCGGGCAGCTGCCCGACGGCCGAATGCGTGGTGCGCGAGCGCGTCGGGCCGAACAACGCCTCGCGGCCCTGCCCCTCGGCCTTCATCAGCGCGTCCCAGCGCGCCTTCAGGGACGCCGCGTCGGGCGCCGTCGGCCACCCCCGGCCCAGCCTCGGCGGTGCGACGGACCACGGCATGAGGTCCGCGAGCAGCGGAGCGTCGGCGTGCGTCACGCCCGGCATCGTACGACGTGGGCGCCGCGCGCCGGTCTCGTACGCCATCGTCAGTGGGCGTCGAGGGTGACCGTGAAGGAGAAGCGGTCACCGCGGTAGTGGATGCGGGCCACGTCCAGGGCGCGGCCGTCCTCGCCGTGCACGATGCCCGTGTAGTGCAGGATCGGGCTGAGCAGCGGCACCTGGAGCAGCCGGGCCGTCTCCGGATCCGCGAGCCGCGCCTCCACCGTGTCGGTGATCCGGCTGATGCGCACGCCCACCACGTCCCGCAGCACCTTGGTCATGGGCCAGCGCACCAGGTCCTGCGGGTCGATCAGCGCGGCCAGTTCGGGACGGACGTAGTTGCGCGCGTGGTTCGTCGGCTCACCGGTCTTCTCGTCGCCGCGCAGCCGGTGGTACGTCCCCACCTCGGCCAGATCCGGGAAGTGCTCGGCGAGTTCGGCCGGCACCGGCACGCTCCCGTGGTCCAGCAGCTCGGTCGTCATGCCCGACTGCTGCGCGACGATCGTGTCCACCGAGCCCAGCAGCCGCACCGGAGCGCCCCGTTGCGCGCTCGGCTCGATGAACGTGCCCCGCCGCCGGTGGCGGGTGATCAGCCCCTCGTCCTCCAGCTCCTTGAGCGCCTGCCGCATGGTGAGCACACTCACCCCGTAGTGGCCCGCCAACCGCTCCTCGGTGGGCAGGCGCAGCGGGTCCTGGGGCGAGCGCCCGAGTATCGAGGCGCGCAGGGACTGCGACACCTGGTACCAGAGCGGGAGTTTGCGGTTCAGGACGATCGAGTCCGGGGCGAAGGAGGTCACGAGGGATATCCGTACCGGTCGCCGACGCTCAGTGCAACGGGCCGAAGTGCCGCTGGAGGCCCTGCCACACGTCGTCGTACCCGCGCTGCAGATGCTCCGCGTGCGCCGCCTGCGCCGTGGCGGTCACCGGCCACCGGGTCTCGAACATGAACGCCAGCCCGTCGTCGATCTTCTGCGGCCGCAGCTCGGCGGCGGAGGCCCGGTCGAAGGTCTCCCGGTCCGGCCCGTGCGCCGACATCATGTTGTGCAGCGAACCGCCCCCCGGAACAAAGCCCTCCGCCTTCGCGTCGTACGCCCCCTCGATGAGCCCCATGTACTCGCTCATCACGTTCCGGTGGAAGTACGGCGGCCGGAAGGTGTCCTCGCCCACCAGCCAGCGCGGCGCGAACACCACGAAGTCGACCCCGGCGAGGCCCGGGGTGTCGCTCGGCGAGGTCAGCACCGTGAAGATCGACGGATCCGGGTGGTCGTAGCTGATCGTGCCGATCACATTGAAGCGGCGCAGGTCGTAGACGTACGGCACATGGTTGCCGTGCCAGGCGACGACATCCAGCGGCGAGTGGTCGTACGTCGCCGTCCAGAGGTTGCCGCAGAACTTGTTGACCACCTCCACCGGGCCCTCGACATCCTCGTACACGGCGACGGGGGCGAGGAAGTCCCGCGCGTTGGCCAGCCCGTTGGCGCCGATCGGGCCGAGGTCGGGCAGTTGGAAGGGCGCCCCGTAGTTCTCGCACACATAGCCGCGGGCCGTCTGGCTCTGCCCGCCGCCGGGCTCGGTGTCCAGCAGCTCCACCCGGAAGCGGACCCCACGGGGAATCAGCGCCACCCGGCCCGGCTCCACGTGCAGCAGCCCGAACTCGGTCCGCAGCAGCAGCCCGCCGCGTTCCGGCACGATCAGCAGCTCCCCGTCGGCGTCGCTGAAGACGCGGTCCATCGAGGAGTCGGCGTGATACAGGTGCACGGCCATACCGGTGCGCTGGGCCGCGTCGCCGTTGCCGCCCACCGTCCACAGGCCCGAGAGGAAGTCGGTGCCTTGCGCCGGCTCCGGCAGCGGGTTCCAGCGCAGCCGGTTCGGGTCGGGCTCGGTCTCCGTGAAGGGCGCCGAGCGCAGCGCCCCGTTGTCCGTGCGTGTGAACGCGGGGTGCGCGGCCGACGGACGGATCCGGTACAGCCACGAACGCCGGTTGTGCGCCCTCGGCTCCGTGAACGCCGAACCGCTCAGCTGCTCCGCGTACAGCCCGAGGGGGGCGCGCTGGGGCGCGTTGCGGCCGTGCGGCAGCGCCCCGGGGAGCGCCTCCGAGCTGTGTTCGTTGCCGAATCCGGTGAGGTAGGTCAGCCCCTCGGCTGTCTTCCTCGCGTCCCCGCTCATGATCGCTCCCTCGCGCCTGATTCCTATGCTTCACCGTAGGATTCAGTTTTTTCGCGCGCAAGAGGTACGCCGAGGTGCGTGGCCGGCGAACGCGCGGCGCCGGAACCTCCGTGCGGAGTACACCCCAGGGCTGGCGGCACGGCCCAAGAACCCGACTCCAGGGGGATCCGCCTGTCAGAGCGTTGTTCTAATCTCCCCGGCATGTCGTGGAAGCGTGGACTGCTCGCCGCGCTCGCGGTCTGTGCTCTGCTCGGCGGATCGGCGGGCTGCGGCACCGGTGCCGCACACGAGCGGAGGGACGCGGTGTCGCCCTCGCCCGTGGGCAAAATCCTGGACGAGACGGACAAAGAAGGACGGCACTACCGTGAGGTCGACAAGAAGAGCGCACCCGAGGTCGCAATCGAGGTCCAACCGGCCTCCGGCGACGGCTGGGACGTCCGCCTGACCGTCCACCGCTTCCGCTTCTCGCCCGCCGCCGCCAAGGCGGAGGCCGTGGCCGGCCGCGGCGTCGCGCTGCTGTCCCTGGACGGCCGGAACCTCGCCACCCTGCGCACCGCCGCGTACCACCTCACCGGCGACCTGGTCCCACGCGGCACCCACCACGTCACCGCGCGCCTCTACGCCGACGACCACACGGCGTGGGCCGTCCATGGCAAGGCCGTCGAGAGCACGGCGGACATCACCGCCTCCGGAACCGCCGCGTCGACCCAGCCGTCGACACCCGCCTCGCCGCCCCCGTCGGCCCCGTCGGCCCGCCCGTCGACGCCGGCATCGACGGCGAGCGGGAACGGTGTCGCGGGCCGTACCGACACGGGAGGTTCACCGGATCCCGGCGGAAAGGCATCATGAAGCCTGTGCCCCAAGCGACCTCGCTGCGCCGCGCGCCCGTTCAGCGGCGCAGCGCCGAACGACTGACCAGGATCCTCGACGCCTGTGCCGACCTCCTCGACGAGGTCGGCTACGACGCCCTGAGCACCCGGGCCGTGGCCCAGCGCGCGGGCGTCCCCATCGGCTCCGTCTACCGCTTCTTCGGCAACAAGCGCGCCATGGCCGACGCGCTCGCCCAGCGCAACCTCGAGCGCTACACCGAACGCGTCACCGAACGCCTCCGGGCGACAGACGCGCAGGGCTGGCGCGCCGCCATGGACGCCGTACTCGACGAGTACCTCGCCATGAAGCGCACCGCCCCCGGCTTCTCCCTCGTCGACTTCGGCAACCAGATACCCGTCGGCACCCGCGACGCCGAGCCCAACACCCGCGTAGCCGACCGCCTCACCGACCTCCTCTCCGACTACCTCGACCGCACCCCCGACGAGGACCTCCGGCGCACCTTCCTGGTCGCCGTGGAGGCCGCCGACAGCCTGGTCCACCTGGCCTTCCGCATCGCCCCGGAGGGGGACGAGCGGATCATCGAGGAGACACGGGAGCTGCTGCGCGCGTATCTGGCCAGAGTTCTGGACCGAACCGCTCCACCGCATCCACCGCATCCACCGCTCCATCGCTGAAGCGCGCGGCCCGGGGGGAGAGGTGCGCGATTTCTCGACCTCACCCCCTTCAAGCCCTCCCTCTCATCCGTACCGGTCGGTATGCTCGGCCCGGTCCGTGTGTCACCGCTGCCACCGTCCTCCGGGAGGACCCGTGTCCCGCACCTCCGGCGCCACCTCCGACTCCCGCACCGCCCTGCGCGTCTGCCCCCTCTGCGAGGCCACCTGCGGGCTGACCCTCACCATCGAGGGCACCCGGGTCACCGGCGCCCGCGGCGACCGCGACGACGTCTTCAGCAAGGGGTTCATCTGTCCCAAGGGCGCCTCCTTCGGCGCGGCCGACGGCGACCCCGACCGGCTGCGCACCCCCCTCGTCCGCACGGACGGCGAACTGCGCGAGGCCACCTGGCAGGAGGCCTTCGACGCGATCGCGGCGGGCCTCGGCCCGGTCGTCGAGCAGTACGGCCCGCACGCCCTCGGCCTCGTCCTCGGCAACCCGAACGTGCACACCATGGCCGGCGCCCTCTACCCGCCCGTCCTGCTCACCGCGCTGCGCACGCACAGCGTCTTCACCGCCTCCACGCTCGACCAGATGCCCAAACACGTCTCGAGCGGCCTCCTCTACGGCGACGCCAACGCGATCCCGGTCCCGGACCTCGACCACACCGACCACCTCCTCCTCATCGGTGCCAACCCCCTGGAATCCAACGGGAGCCTGTGCACCGCCCCCGACTTCCCCGGCAAGCTCAAGGCACTGCGCGCCCGCGGCGGCACCCTGACGGTCATCGACCCGCGCACCACCCGTACCGCCAAACTCGCCGACCGCCATGTGACCATTCGCCCCGGCACCGACGCCCTGCTGCTCGCCGCGATGACATACGTCCTCTTCGAGGAGAAGCTCGTCGACCTGCGCGACCTCGCTCCGCACGTCCAGGACGTCGAAGAACTCGCCGCTGCCGTAAGGGACTTCACTCCCGAGGCCGCGAGCGAGGCCTGCGACGTGGACGCCGACACCATCCGGGCGCTCGCCCGCGAACTCGCCGCCGCCCCCACCGCCGCCGTCTACGGCCGCATCGGCAGCTGCACCGTCCCGCACGGCACCCTCGCCAGCTGGCTCGTCGACATCCTCAACATCCTCACCGGCAACCTCGACCGCCCCGGCGGCGCCCTCTTCCCGCAGGCCGCCACCGACAAGACGCCCCGCCCCGCCGGACCCGGCCGCGGCTTCGCGCTCGGCCGCTGGCACAGCCGGGTGAGCCGCCACCCCGAGGCCAAGGGCGAACTCCCGCTCGCCGCACTCGCCGAGGAGATCGACACCGCCACACCCGAGGGCAGCCCGGTGCGCGCCCTCATCGCCATCGCCGCCAACCCCGTACTGTCGGCACCCGACGGCAACCGCCTCGACAAGGCCCTCGGCTCCCTCGACTTCATGGTCAGCGTCGACCCCTACCTGAACGAGACCGCACGCCACGCCGACGTCGTGCTGCCGCCGCCTCCGCCCTCGCAGAGCGCCCACCACGACTTCGCCTTCAACACCCTCGCCGTACGCAACCAGGTCCGCTACAACCGCCCCGCCGTCCCCCTCGAACCGGGCCGCATGGCCGAGACCGAGATCCTCGCCCGGCTGGTGCTCGCCGCGACCGGCATGCACGGCGCCGACCCGTCCGCCGTGGACGCCATGGTCATCGACTCCACCCTCGGCAAGGCAGTCCAGGACCCGCACGGCCCCGTCCACGAACGCGATCCGAAGGAACTCGCCGCGCGGCTCACCGGCGAGAGCGGACCCGAACGCAGGCTCGACATGATGCTGCGCCTCGGCCCGTACGGCGAGGGCTTCGGCGCCCGGCCCGACGGCCTGAGCCTGGAGAAACTGCTCGCCCACCCGCACGGCATCGACCTCGGACCGCTGCGCTCACGTCTGCCGCAGCCTCTGAAGACGCGCAGCGGGAAGATCGAGCTGCTGCCGGCGCCGATTGTCGACGATCTTCCCCGGCTGCGTGCCGCCCTGCGTGAGCGTCCGGCGGCGATCGTCCTCGTCGGCCGCCGCCATCTGCGCTCCAACAACAGCTGGATGCACAACGTCCCCGCCCTCACCGGTGGCACCAACCGCTGCACCCTGCACATCCACCCCGAGGACGCGGCACGCCTCGGCCTCGCCGACGGGGCGGCCGTGCGCGTCAAGGGTGCCGGGGGAGAGGTGGTGGCCCCGGCCGAGGTCACGGACGCCGTACGACGTGGGGTGGTGAGCCTGCCGCACGGCTGGGGCCACGACCGCCCCGGCACCCGGATGAGCCACGCGGCCCTCGATCCGGGCGTCAACGTCAACCAGCTCCTCGACGGCTCGCTCCTCGACCCGCTGTCGGGCACGGCGGTGCTCAACGGGGTGCCCGTGGAGCTCGCGGCATGCCCGTAGCAGCCCCCCGCTCACCGAGACAAGCCTGTGACCTGGAGTTTTGCGCTTATTGCTCGCGTGTCAACATCTTGTTAACGCAATCTTGCGCGACCTAACGTCAACGCACCGCCGGCCCTGGTGGGAGTTCAAGGGCGAACGTTAGGTAATCCAACTCATGCTGACCATCCTCGGCTTCACCATGATCGCGACCTTCCTGGTCCTGATCATGCTGAAGAAGATGTCGCCGATCGCGGCGCTCGTGCTGATCCCGGCACTCTTCTGTGTCTTCGTCGGAAAGGGCGCCAAGCTCGGTGACTACGTCATCGACGGCGTCACCAGCCTCGCCCCCACGGCGGCGATGCTGATGTTCGCGATCGTCTACTTCGGTGTGATGATCGACGTCGGTCTCTTCGACCCGATCGTCCGGGGGATCCTCAAGTTCTGCAAGGCCGACCCGCTGCGGATCGTGGTCGGCACGGCGGTCCTCGCCGCGATCGTCTCCCTCGACGGCGACGGCTCGACCACCTTCATGATCACGGTCTCGGCGATGTACCCGCTGTACAAGCGCCTCAAGATGAGCCTGGTCGTGATGACCGGCGTCGCCGCCATGGCCAACGGCGTGATGAACACGCTCCCCTGGGGCGGCCCCACGGCCCGCGCCGCGACCGCGCTGAAGCTCGACGCCAGCGACATCTTCGTCCCGATGATCCCGGCCCTCGCCGTCGGCCTGCTCGGAGTCCTCGCTCTCTCGTACGTCCTCGGACGCCGCGAGCGCAAGCGGCTCGGCGTGCTGACGCTGGACGAGGTCCTGGAGCCGGAGACCGAGACGGTGCTCGTCGGTGCGGGGGCGGGCGCCTCCGGCGATCGCGACGGCGCCGTCACGAAGCAGGTGGCACGTGCAGGTGGTTCCGGCTCCGGCACCGACGCCGATCTGCCCGAAGCGGACGACGACTTCCAGGGTCTCGACCCCAACCGCGCCACCCTGCGCCCCAAGCTCTACTGGTTCAACGCGCTCCTCACGGTCACCCTGCTCACCGCCATGATCATGGAGTGGCTGCCGATCCCGGTCCTCTTCCTGCTCGGCGCCGCGCTCGCACTCACCGTCAACTTCCCCCACATGCCCGACCAGAAGGCCCGCCTCGGCGCCCACGCCGAGAACGTCCTCAACGTCTCCGGCATGGTCTTCGCCGCCGCCGTCTTCACCGGCGTCCTCCAGGGCACCGGCATGGTCGACCACATGTCCAAGTGGCTGGTCTCCAACATCCCCGACGGCATGGGCCCGCACATGGCCCTCGTCACCGGCGTCCTGAGCATCCCGCTCACCTACTTCATGTCGAACGACGGCTTCTACTTCGGTGTCCTCCCGGTCCTCGCCGAAGCGGGCCAGGCACACGGAGTCTCGTCCCTGGAGATCGCCCGCGCCTCGCTCGTCGGCCAGCCGCTGCACATGTCCAGCCCGCTGGTGCCCGCCGTGTACGTCCTCGTCGGGATGGCGAAGGTCGAATTCGGGGACCACACCAGGTTCGTGGTGAAGTGGGCGGCGCTGACTTCGCTGGTGGTGTTGGGGGCGGGGATTCTGTTCGGCATCATCTGACGGGCGGATGGTGACTGACAGTTTCTGTCATCTGATATCTGTCATCTGAAATCCGTCATCTGTTATCTGTCGGTCGATATCGGCCAGTCGATCCCCGTCATCTGTCACCTGTCCTCTGCAATCCATCATCTGCAATCCGTCATCGGATGGAGGGTGTCCCCGTGAGGCCCGGTCGGAACCGCGGCTGGCTGCTGCGCCTCGTCATCGCCTTCGGCTTCGCGCAGGGGGCGGTGTCGATGGCCCGCCCCGCCGTCTCCTACCGGGCTCTTGCCCTGGGTGCCGACGAGCGCGCCATCGGTGTGATCGCCGGTGTGTACGCCCTGCTGCCCCTCTTCGCGGCCGTACCGCTGGGCCGCCGTACCGACCACGGTCGTTGTGCCCCGCTGCTGCCCGTCGGGCTCGTCCTCATCGGGGGCGGTTGCGCGCTCAGCGGTACGGCGGACTCGCTGGGGGCGATGGCTGCCTGGAGCGGGGTGATGGGCCTCGGTCACCTCTGCTTCGTCATCGGTGCCCAGTCGATCGTGGCCAGGCAGTCCGCGCCGCACGAGCAGGACCGCAACTTCGGCCATTTCACCATCGGCGCCTCCCTGGGCCAACTGGTGGGGCCGATCGTCGCGGGCCTCCTGATCGGGGGCCCGGACAGGGCGGGCAGCAGCGCGCAGGCGCTGCTCGTCGCGGGTGCGCTCGCCGCGGTGTCGTTCAGCTCGCTCTGGCGCATCGAGCACCGTACGCCCGCCGGGTCCCGTACGGCTCAGGGTGACCGCGTGCCCGTGCACCGCATTCTGCGCGCCCGGGGCGTACCCGCCGGAATCCTCATCAGCCTCTCCGTGCTGTCCGCGACGGACATCCTGACCGCGTATCTGCCGGTGGTCGGCGAGCACCGGAGCATCGCGCCGTCCGTGATCGGTCTGCTGCTCAGTCTGCGCGCGGCGGCGACCATCGCCTGTCGGCTGGTCATGACGCCGATGCTGCGACTGCTGGGCCGGGCGGCGCTGCTCACCGCGACGTGTCTGGTGGCCGGTGTGCTGTGCGCGGGTCTCGCGCTGCCGGTGCCGGTGTGGGCGCTGGCCGCGATGCTGCTGGTCCTCGGCTTCTGCCTGGGCGTCGGGCAGCCGCTGTCCATGACGACGGTCGTGCAGGCCGCCCCGGACGAGGCCCGCTCCACGGCCCTCGCCCTGCGGCTGACCGGCAACCGTCTGGGGCAGGTGGCTGCCCCGGCCGCGGCGGGGCTGGTCGCCGGGGTCGCCGGAGTGGCCGCGCCGTTCGTGATGCTGGGCGCGCTGTTGGTGCTGTCCTCGGGGATCGCGCTGCGCTCGCCGAAGAAGGCGCCCGCCGAGCGTGCCGAGCCCCTACGGCCCGGAGTGCTCCCGCGTCGCAAGAGCGACATCTGACCTTCCCCGACGGGCCCGACGAGGGTGCGGCGAAGTGTCTGTCGGGCCGGTAGGCGATCGTCCGTTTCCGACGCACCCGAACAGGGACGGGAACCGCGGCGGGAACCGACACGCCGGATCCCGCCGGGTGTCTTCCCCCAGGTGGTCGCGGTCCGTTAACTTCCGTGACTCATACGTCCCTTGCGGCCCGCTCGGGGCGTCTCGACCGCGGAGCGACAGCGCCCTGTGAGCCCCCGGGGGCACCCTTCATGACACGCGCCATCTCCCTGCACCAGGTCAGCAAGTCGTATACGCGCGGTGTCCGCGTGGTGGAACGGCTGTCGCTGGACATCCGGCCGGGCGAGTTCCTCGTACTGCTCGGTCCCTCCGGCTGCGGCAAGTCGACCGTGCTGAGGATGATCGCCGGTCTGGAGGACGCCACTGAGGGCGAGGTGCGCCTCGACGGTGAGAACGCGGGCGATCTGCCGCCGTCCGAGCGGGACATGGCGATGGTCTTCCAGAACTTCGCCCTCTACCCGAGCATGACGGGCCGTGACAACATCGGCTTCCCGTTGCGCATCGAGACTCCCGGCGAGGACCCGCGTCCGCGTGTCGACGCCACCGCCCGGATGCTCGGCATCGAGGACCTCCTCGACCGTTTCCCCCACCAGCTGTCGGGCGGCGAACGCCAGCGCGTGGCGATGGGCCGTGCGATCACCCGCCACCCCTCCGCCTTCCTGATGGACGAACCGCTCTCCAATCTCGACGCAAAGCTCCGTAACCACCTGCGCGCCGAGATCGCCTCGCTCACCAGGGAGTTGGGCGTCACCACGGTGTACGTCACCCACGACCAGGCCGAGGCGTTGTCGCTCGGCGACCGGGTCGCCGTCCTGCGCGGCGGCGTCCTCCAGCAACTGGGCACACCCCGTACGGTCTACGCGCTGCCGGCGAACGTCTTCGTCGCCGCCTTCATCGGCACCCCGCGCATCAATCTGCTGCGCGGCCTGGTCCGGGCCCCGCTCGACGGGGCGATGACGATCAGCCTCGGCAAGCAGTATCTGCCGCTGCGCGAGCCCTGGTCGGTGGATCAGCGGTTGCTGCGGGTGCAGCAGGGCCGCGAGGTCATCGTCGGGCTGCGTTCCGAGGCCGTCCGCCTGGCCAAGCCGTCGGAGGCCCGGCCCGGCGAGGTGGCGATCAGTGGTCTCGTCGAGCATGTGGAGTTCCAGGGGCACGAGGTTCTCGTCCACTTCAACACCGGCTCGCGGCCCGCCTTCGTCCCGGACCTGGAGGCGCCGCGCCCGGTCCGCCCGGTCAGGCGCCGCCGTCGCGAGGGCTCGCTCCTCGACCGTCTCCGGGACCGCCGGGCCGGTCTGCGGGCCGGGCCGGTGGTCGACCTCGACGACCCCGCCGACGCGGGTCCGGCGCGCGACGACGAGACACCGCCGGAGGGCCGGCTCCCCGGCGACCTGGTCGTCCGCACCACCCCCGACTTCGACCTCCGTCACGGCATGCAGGTGCCCCTCCTCGTCGACCTCGCCCATCTGTTCGTCTTCGACCGGCACGGCGAACGCATCTGCCCCGCTCCGGCGCGGCTGCCGGACCTGGACGAGTGAGGTGAGCAGGGTGAGTCGCGGGAAGACGTCTGGCGCCTGAAAACTAACACCGCTAGTTTGTGGTTCGGACGACGCCGCGAGGCGGACGGCACGCCCCCGCCCGGGAGGAACACGATGAAGGCACATGACGGCATGTACATCGGCGGTGCTTGGCGCCCCGCCGCCGGGACGGACACGATCGAGGTCGTGAACCCGGTGGACGAACAGGTTCTCGGCCGGGTGCCGGCGGGCACGGCCGAGGACGTCGACACCGCCGTACGGGCCGCTCGCGCCGCCTTCCCGGCCTGGGCGGCGACCCCGCCCGCCGAGCGGGCCGCGCGGCTCGGCGCCCTGCGTGACGTCCTCACCGCACGCAAGGACGAGATCGCCGAGACGGTCACGGCGGAGCTCGGCTCCCCGCTGTCCTTCTCGCAGGCGGTCCACGCGACCGTACCGATCCTGGTCGCGGGCTCGTACGCCGGACTGGCGGCCTCCTACGCCTTCGAGGAGAAGGTCGGCAACTCGACCGTCTACCAGGAGCCGATCGGTGTGGTCGGCGCGATCACGCCCTGGAACTATCCGCTGCACCAGATCGTCGCCAAGGTCGCCCCCGCGCTCGCGGCGGGCTGCACGGTCGTCCTGAAGCCCGCCGAGGACACCCCGCTCACCGCCCAGCTCTTCGCGGAGGCGGTCGCGGAGGCGGGTGTCCCGGCCGGCGTCTTCAACCTCGTCACCGGCCTCGGCCCGGTCGCGGGCCAGGCCCTCGCCGAACACCCGGACGTGGACCTGGTCTCCTTCACGGGCTCCACGGCGGTGGGGCGGCGGATCGGAGCGACGGCCGGTGCGGCGGTCAAGCGGGTCGCCCTCGAACTCGGCGGCAAGTCCGCCAACGTCATCCTGCCGAGCGCCGACCTCGCCAAGGCCGTCAACGTCGGCGTCGCCAACGTGATGTCCAACTCCGGCCAGACGTGCAGCGCCTGGACCCGCATGCTCGTGCACGCCGCGCAGTACGATCAGGCGGTCGAACTCGCCGCGACCGCCGCGGCGAAGTACGGGGACCGCATCGGCCCGGTCGTCAACGCCAAGCAGCAGGCGCGGGTGCGCGGTTACATCGAGAAGGGCGTCGCCGAGGGCGCCCGGCTGGTCGTGGGCGGCCCCGAATCCCCGCGCGAGCACGGATATTTCGTCCAGCCGACCGTCTTCGCGGACGTCACCCCCGAGATGACGATCGCGCAGGAGGAGATCTTCGGCCCGGTGCTGTCGGTGATCCCGTACGAGGACGAGGAGGACGCCGTCCGGATCGCCAACGGCACGGTGTACGGGCTCGCGGGCGCGGTGTGGGCGGGGGACGAGGCCGAGGCGGTCGCCTTCGCGCGACGGCTCGACACCGGTCAGGTCGACATCAACGGCGGCCGGTTCAACCCCAGTGCCCCGTTCGGCGGTTACAAGCAGTCGGGGGTCGGACGAGAACTGGGCGCGCACGGCCTGTCCGAGTACCTCCAGACGAAGTCCCTCCAGTTCTAGCCCGTTCCACTCCACTCGACTCCACTCCGTTCCACTCCATTCCAGTCAGTTCCAGAGTTCTGGGCCCGAGGAGCTTTTACGTGGTTCGCGCTGCCGTACTTCCCGCCGTGGGCGCTCCCCTGGAGATCGCCGAGATCGACCTCCCGGAACCCGGTCCCGGCCAGGTCCGCGTCCGGCTGGCCGCCGCCGGGGTCTGTCACTCCGACCTCTCGCTGTCCGACGGCACCATGCGGGTGCCCGTCCCCGCCGTCCTCGGACACGAGGGTGCCGGGACCGTCGTCTCTGTCGGGGAGGGCGTGACGGGTGTCGCGCCCGGCGACGGAGTCGTCCTCAACTGGGCGCCCTCCTGCGGCAGTTGCCACGCCTGCTCGCTGGGGGAGGTGTGGCTGTGCGCCAACGCGCTGACCGGCGCCGGGGACGTGTACGCGCGGCGCGCCTCCGACGGGAGCGATCTCCATCCCGGGCTGAACGTCGCCGCGTTCGCCGAGGAGACCGTCGTGGCCGCCGGCTGCGTACTCCCCGTCCCGGACGGCGTCCCCCTCACCGACGCCGCCCTCCTCGGCTGTGCCGTCCTCACCGGGTACGGCGCCGTCCACCACTCGGCGCGGGTCCGTGCCGGTGAGACCGTCGCCGTGTTCGGGGTGGGCGGGGTGGGGCTCGCGGCGCTCCAGGCGGCGCGGATCGCGGACGCGTCGCAGGTCATCGCGGTGGACATCTCTCCGGAGAAGGAGTCACTGGCACGCGAGGCCGGCGCCACGCACTACGTCGTCGCCTCCGACACCACCGCCCGCGAGATCCGCTCCCTCACCGGCAAGCAGGGTGTCGACGTCGCCGTCGAGTGTGTGGGCCGTGCCGTGACCATTCGCGCGGCCTGGGACTCCACCCGGCGCGGCGGCCGTACGACGGTCGTAGGCATCGGTGGCAAGGACCAGCAGGTCACCTTCAACGCCCTGGAGATCTTCCACTGGGGCCGTACGCTGTCCGGCTGTGTGTACGGCAACTCCGACCCTGCTCGGGACCTGCCGGTGCTGGCGGAGCATGTTCGGGCGGGGCGTCTGGATCTGGGGATGCTGGTGACCGAGCGGATCGGGCTGGACGGGATCGCGGGGGCGTTCGAGAACATGGTGGCGGGGAAGGGCGGGCGAGCGCTGGTGGTGTTCTAGGTCCTGTCGTCAAATTCCCGTCGTCCGCCCGGAGGGCGGGCCCTGCGGCGTCAGGTGCGTGCTCTCGGCGTGCCGGGCACAGGCCCTCGTA